>JAQTOP010000047.1 GCA_028713285.1 Terrimicrobiaceae bacterium | reverse complement strand
CCAGTGCGGGTCACTGTCCTGCAAGTAAGGCAAAGCCCAATCGTTGGGCCCGAGCAGGACGGCGCAGCCCTGCACGGAAGGGCTCTTCGCGAGCGCATGCACACCCTTCCATTCCGCGAAGAGCGGGAGGCGCTCCTGCATGGCAACCTGCTGCCGGTCGCGCAACGCCCACGCAATGTAGGCCGGTCCGCGATTCCACGAACACACGGGCACGGCCAGGGCCAGCAGCAGCAGAACGGCCTGGATCGCCGTCCGCAGTCGCGGCCTCGGCTCGAGCCACCGCCCGGTCACGAGCGCTGCGGAAAGCAGGATCGGCACCGCTGCAGGGAGCAGGAGGCGCATCCCGAATTTCTGCCAGCCCGCGCCCAGGCAGAGCACCGCAAGGATCGCAAAGCCGAATGCCGCCAGCTGCGCGGCCGCGTCGCGCGAACGGATTCGCCACAGCGACGCGACGGCGAGCGGCAGAGCCGCCAACCCCACCAGCCCGTAGTTGCTCGCCACTTCGTGGGCGCCCAGCAGGAATTTCGTGTCATCCGCCGTCACCGCCGCGAAGCCCGCCCTGTCGAGCCCCAGGCCCGCCAGCACCCTCGAGCATGCGGCGGTGAGCCATCCTCGATAATCGCGCGCGAGCGCCTCGCTCTCGAGGCCGGTGCCCAGCGAGTTGAAACCATAGCGCACGGCGTTTGCGAGACCGCCCCGCAGGCCGTCGGGATTCCCATGCCTTTGCACGAAATCCGCCGGCCCCATCCACGCTCCGAAAAGCACGCGGTTGTTCAGGTAAGTCTCGACGCTGCCCCAAAGCAGGAGTCCGACGGCGGACGCCGCTCCGAATTCCACGATGGCGCGCCATCCCCGGCGCGCGCCGATCCATGCCCCTGCGACCAACAGGAGGAGCGCGATGGCGAGGCCCGTGCTCTTCGCCCCCGCGCACATTCCCAGCGCGATGGCGAACCCGGCGAGCCACCGGCGCGCCCCAGGCGACTCCGCCCACCGGCGCAAAAAGTAAAAGGCGGCCAGGGCAAAAAACGCCGTGCCGAGGTCGTTCTTGCTCGTGCTGGCCTGGAAGACCACCGTCGGGCTGGCCAGCAGAAAAAGAAGCGCCGGCGGCGCGCTGGTTCCCTGCTCGCGGCAAAGCTGCACCGTCACGAGTCCGATGCCGAGCAGGCACAGAAAGCTCGGCAGATTCTCGACGCGCCCGATTTCGAGCAGCGCGAGATGGAGGGCGTCGAAGCTCCACGGGAAAACGATCTGGTGGTCATTGGTCCAAAGGGAATTCCCGAAGAGGCCGCCTCGCTCGGCGATCAACAGCCGCGCGAGATTGTACACGTGGCTGTCGGTCGTCGTGACCGGCGCGATGAGGACATACGCGAGCCAATACCCGGCCGCGACGGCGACCGCCGCCCAGCCGAAAATCGACGCGAAATCCCGGAAATCCCGCCGAAGACCGCTCACCGCGTCATCAAATAGAGCCGCGACACCAGCGACACCGCCGCCAGCGCGGCCACCAAAAGCAGCAGCGCGCCATCCAGAGTCCGTCCGTGCCCCGGTGTCTTCATCCGACGCATCCTGCCCGGCGGGCCGGGATTCATCCACAGATTTCGCCGATGGAATTTAGTCTGTGCAAACCCGCGAGATCCGCGGACCTTTCCTCCGACGTTTCCGATGCTCACCATCCGCAAACTTAAAAAGACCCTCGGCGGCCGCACGCTCTTCGAGAACGCCGGCATGCAGGTCAACTACGGCGAACGCGTCGCCCTCGTCGGTCCGAACGGCGCCGGCAAGTCCACCCTCTTCTCCCTCATCCTCAGGAAGGACGAACCCGACGCGGGCACCATCGAGCGCGACGAGTGGACTATGATCGGCCACCTCGCACAGGAGGCCGAAGCCATCGGCGAGGAAACCGTCATGGACGTCGCCACCGGCCGCGCCGGCGAGCTGCCCGCGCTTGAGCGACGCCTCTCCGAGCTGGAAGCGGCCGGCGACGTGGCGAGCGCGGAATACCAGGAGGCCACCAACAAGCACACCGCCCTCAGCGACCCCAAGGTCGAGGCGAAGGCCAAGAAAATCCTCGCGGGCCTCGGCTATCGCGAGGGCGATTTCGAGCGTCCGGCCAAAGAGTTGAGCGGCGGCTGGGTGATGCGCGCGCACCTCGCGCGCCTGCTCGTGATGGAGCCCGACCTCCTCCTGCTCGACGAACCCACGAACCACCTCGATCTCCTCTCGCTGCTCTGGCTGCAGAATTATCTCAAGACCTACTCCGGCGCGGTGCTTCTCATTTCGCACGACCGCCAGTTCATGGACGAGATCGTCGAGACGGTTCATGACATCGCCGACCAGCGACTCGTTTCCTACACGGGAAACTACAGCGCCTACCTCGACCAGCGCGACGCGCGCTACGAGCAGCAAAACGCCGCCTACAAGAACCAGCAGAAGGAAATCGCCGCCCTTCAGGAATTCTACGACCGCTTTCGCCAGGTCGCCTCGAAGGCCTCGCAAGCCATGAGCAAGCTCAAGCAGATCGAGCGCATGGAACTCATCGAGAAACCGACTCCACCGAAGAAGCCGTTCCGCTTCCAGATTCCCCAGCCGCCCCGCGGCGGCCAGCGCGCGATCTCGCTCGAAGGCATCCACATGGCCTACGGCGCGAACCAGGTTTACACCGGCCTCGACCTCACAATCGAACGCGGGGAACGCGTCGTGCTCGTCGGCCCAAACGGCGCCGGCAAATCCACGCTGTTGAAAATCCTCGCCGGCGTTCTCGAGTTCCAAAAAGGGAAACGCAACGAAGGCCACAACTCAAAGATCGGCTATTTCAGCCAGCATCGCGCCGCCACGCTCGACCCGGCGAAGACCGTGCTCGAGGAGGTGATGGCCAGCAATGGCGAACTGAGCGAAAACGAAGCGCGCGGAATTCTCGGGTCGTTTCTCTTCCGCAAGGACGAGATTTACAAAAAGACGGCCATCCTCAGCGGCGGCGAAAAGACCCGCCTGAACCTCATCAAGTTCCTCGTCGATCCGCCAAACCTGCTGCTCATGGACGAGCCCACCACGCACCTCGATATCCACACCGTCGAGTCGCTCATCCTCGCGCTGGAAAAATACGAGGGCACGCTCGTCTTCATCAGCCACGACGTCCATTTCATCCGCCATCTCGCGACGAAGGTTCTCCACGTGAACGCGGGCACGGTCACTCCCTACCCCGGCGGCTACGACTATTTCCTCGAGAAAACCGGAGCCCTCGGCAACGACCGCGCCGCGATCACGGCCGGCTGAGCGTCATCGCACGCCGCGCGACCACAGCGCCGGGATCGCGCCCGCCATCACGCGGCGCACCGCCTGGCGCGAAATCTTCACCGGCCCGGAGTCCACTTCGATGCGGTCGAGCATCTCGAGGCCGATGCGCGCCGGCGGCACGCAGGCAAAGCGCACGCGGCCATTGTCCACCGCGGAAACCCATTCCATGCCGCTCTCCAGACCGGCGCGCGCCCGGCGCTTCGCCTCGGCGAACAGCGCGTCGGACACATATTCGCGTCCGATTGCCGCATCCGCGCGGCGGTCGCGCAGCATGTTCACGAGCTGCAATCCCCGCCCGTAGGCGATGCCGAGCGGCACAAGCGCCTCGACCGGCCTGCGCGAAAAATCGCCGAGCAATTCCGCGCACAGCCGCGTCCAGAATTCCCCCACGCTGCCCGCCACGAGATACGTGTATTCGTCGATCTCCGCGCCGTTCAATGGCTCAGACGAACTCGCAAAGCGGGTGAGGTCGAAAAGCTGCCCGCGCAGGATGTGGCCCCACACCCAATCCAGCCGCTCCCGGGCGCTGGAGGCCTCGAACGCTTCGAGCAGGCCCGGCAGGCTGCGCACCAGCTCGGCTTCCGCCGGATTCGCCTGCCGCTCGACGAGCGCGGCCAGTGCGTGCGGCGCAATGTCGCCGCGGCGCAATTGCTGGAGCGCCTCGACCCGCCGCTCGATCTCCGCGCCCGACGTATCCGCGATGCAGTCCGACGCGCGCGCCAGCAGATATCCCAGCGCGATGGGCTCGCGCACCGGGCGCGGCAGCAGGCGGATCGTCAGGAAAAACGACCGCGAGACCGCGCGCAGCAGTTTCCAATCCATCAGCGCTCGCTCCCGAAACCCCCGCCGGAGCCGCTCCCCACCCGCACCTGGTCGATGGCGTCCTCCGCCGAGTTGCCCAGCCCCATGCTCGCCGCCGTCTCGACATGCCCGGCCACCGGCGCAATGGGCGGAAGCTTGTTCGCCCGGCGGTATTCGTCGATGAGGCGGATCGCCGTCGCGTCGATTGCCACCGGATCCTTGCTTGCGAAGATCGTGTAGTTCTGGCGCGTGAAGTTGGGATTCGGAAACGGCCCGCCGGCGAGCTGCAACGCGAGCCCGTCCATCACGGTCAGCACGACCTTGTCGTGGATCGTCGGGTCGGCATAAATCTCCGCGAGGTAGGGGTTGCCGAAATTCGGCTCCCGGATGAATCGCCGCCAGTTGTCCACGTTCCAGAGCGTCATGTTCGCCAGCGCGCCATTGAGCCCGCACATGTAGCTGTCGCACAGCGAGGGCAGGTTGACGACCTTCGTCACGCGCCGGCTGAGCACCGAGGCGAAATAGCTCGTGCTGCTGAGCTGGTCGCCATTTAAGAGGACGTCCACGAGCCGCGCGCCTTTTTTTTCTCCGAACTTGCTGTCGCCCCAGATGAGCCGGCCCAGCACCGGCGCGGTGAGCGTCGCCTGGCGGTCGTAGCCGGTCGTCGGGTCGATCCACGCAAGACGAAAATCCGGGTCGTGCTCGGAGAACCCCGCCGCCGCCAGGTCGTCGCGGTTGCGATCCCAGACGATGATCCGGGCCGGTGGAATTCCGGCCGATTGCAGCCCCTGCGCCACCGCCCGCACGACCTCGGGATGCGTGCCGCCCATCGAGCCGGGCGCGGCGGCGACCTTGATGCCGACGGTATCGCCCGGCTTCGCGAGCGATGCCCACGCGGCGGCGATCGTCGGCTTGCCCGTCGCCGCCATCACGACCGCATCGACCAGAGGCCGCACGATGCGGGGATTTGCTTGGTATCCTTCCAGGAGCGCCCGTGTGTCCATCGCAAAATAAATCTTCGACCGCGCCGCCACCGCCCGGCTGACGGGCACCTCCGCGAGATCGCCGGGCTGCTGCGCCCACACGCCCGCCGGCAAGGCAAAACAAAACCAAAGCGCGAGGCGGCGAATCACGGCGCGAAGTGTCGGGTGAGCCGCGCAGGCTGTCAAACCGGCTCGAATGCCGTTGCGCCGGTTTTCGGAATGGACGACGCTGCCCGCGATGATCGAGCACCTCTACGCGCACATTCCCTTTTGCCCGAAGGTGTGCCCGTATTGCAGCTTCTACAAGGAGGCGGGCGACAGGAACAAAACGCGCGCCTTTCTCGATGCGATGCTCGCCGAGGCGGAGAAATACGCGTCCGTTCTCCAGCCGCGCACAATTTTCTTCGGCGGGGGCACGCCCAGCGCGCTCAGCACGCCGCAGCTCGAATTCCTTCTCGGCGGCCTGCGCGAGCGGATCGACTTTCCGCGCGTCACCGAATGGACACTGGAAATGAACCCGGCCACCGTCTCGCTGGAAAAGGCCCGCGCGCTGGTCGGCCTCGGCGTGAATCGCATCAGCATGGGCGTGCAATCGTGGGACGACGGCCTGTTGCAAACGCTCGGCCGCGTCCACTCCGCCGCGCAGGCCGGTCGCTCGTATCGCATCCTCCGCGATGCCGGCTGTGCGAACGTGAACCTCGACCTCATCTTCGGCATCCCGGGCCAGACGACGGAGCAATGGCGCGCCTCGCTCGAACGCACCATCGCCCTCGACCCCGACCACATTTCCGCCTACTGCCTCACCTACGAGGAGGACACCGACTTTTTCCTGCGCCTCCAGCGCGGCGAAATGCGACCCGACGAGGAACGCGACGCCGCGCTCTTCGAACTCACGATGGACGTGCTCGGCGAGGCCGGATACGCGCAATACGAAATCTCGAATTACGCCCGCGCCGGCCGCGAGTGCCGCCACAACCTCGCCTACTGGACCGCCGCCGATTACGTCGGCCTCGGCCCCAGCGCGTTTTCAACCGTCGGCGAATCCCGCTGGAAAAACGTGAGCGACACCGCAGATTACGTCCGCCGCGTGAACGCCGCCGAAGACACCGCCGACTTTCGCGAGACCGTCGATCCCCGCATCCGCCGCGCCGAGCAGCTCGCCTTCGCGTTGCGCACCTCGGAGGGCATCGCGGACGTCGGCCAGTGGTCCGGCGAAATCCAAAACCTCCGCGCCGCGGGCTACCTCGAACCGCGCGGCGATGGCTGGGTGCTCACGCGCGCAGGAAAGCTCGTGGCCGACGCCATCGCCGAAACGTTCGTATGAACCCAGCGGCGGAAGGGTCCGCAGCCGCTTACGACGCGATCATCGTCGGGGCGGGTCCGGCGGGATCCGTCTGCGCCGCGCACCTCGCGCAGGCCGGCCGCCGCGTGCTGCTCATCGAAAAGGCGCGCTTTCCGCGCGACAAAGTCTGCGGCGACTGCCTGAACCCTTCGGTCTGGAAAGTCCTCGACCGTCTCAACCTGCGCGAACGCTTGCTCGCGCTGCCCCACGTCGTCGTGCGCGAGGTGAGCTACCACGGCCACCGCGGCGCGCCCCTCCGTTTTCCGGTGCCGCACTCGGGCGAGATCGTCGTGAAGCGCCGGGACTTCGATGCGCTGCTCGCGCGGCGCGCCGTCGAGGCCGGAGTCGAATTCCGCGACGGGGTCACGGTCACGCGCATTGCCAATGGCTGGAAGGTCGAGACCGACGGCGGTTTCTTCCATGGCCGGGTGTTGATCGCCGCAGACGGCCGCAATTCCACCGTCGCACGGCTTGCCGGCCGCCTGCCTGCAAGCGCGCGCGAGCGCTCCGCCATCCAATGCCACTGCCGTCGCCCGGCGTGGCATGGCGACGCCGTCCGCATGCTTTTCTATCCCGGCGGCTACGGCGGCACCGCGCGGGTAAGCGCCGATGAAATCAATCTCTGCCTCGTCGCCCGGCCTCGCGACCTGGCCCGCGTGCGAGCGCATGCCGAACGGGATTTCGGGCTCAACGGCGAATCCGAATGGCGGACCATCGCGCCGATCGCCCGCAGCGACGCCCGCGACATCGCTCGCGACGGGCTGTTCCTCCTTGGCGACGCGGCGCGCGTGGTCGAGCCATTCACCGGCGAGGGAATCTACTACGCGATGCGCTCGGGCGAACTCGCCGCCGAAGCGATTCTTTCAAATGCGGACGCCGAGGCGGCCTACCGCCGCGCCCATTCGGAGATGTATCGCGGCCGATTGTGGATCAATCGCCTCGCGCATGCCGCAGGCACCCATTCGCGCCTCGCTTCGCTTGCATTGCGAGCCTTTCGCGCCTGGCCCGCGCCGCTCGCCGCGCTCACCGCAAAAGTGGTCGCGCGAACGTGACACTCGCTCACACGTAGCGAATCTCAGCATCCGCCGTTCCGGTAACGAGCCCATGCTTGCGGAGCAGCGCGGCAAACAGCGCGACTGCGCGCTTCTCGTTCTCGCCGAGGTCGAACTGAATGAATTCCGTGAGGTAGCGCCGCGCGAACTCCGCATCCGCGCACTCGGCGGCGATTTCCGCCCGCGCCGCCAGCCCGCGCCGTTTCACCGTGCGCAATGCATCCGCCAGTGCGCCGGGTTCCCGCAAATCCTCGCGAAATACCCAGCACGCAAAGACGAATGGCAGATCCGTGCAACGCCGCCACTCCGCGCCAAGATCGAGGAACTGCCAGCCGTCCGCGTCGTGCGCCCGGCGAAACGCAATCGCGGGATCCCCGATGAGCAGCCGCCCTTGCGCCGCATCCCGCGGCGCGGGGTCATATCGCGGATCGAGCCCGTGAAATTCCGCCAGCAAGCAGCGCAGCAGGTGGCTCGACGTGCGCGACGAGGGATCGAGCGCGATGGCCTCCAGCTCCGCGAGCGGCTGCCGGTGCGCGAGGAAAACGCTGAATACCGCCCCGTCGCTCGCGATGGCGATGTCGTCCGCAATGAGCGCCCGCTCCCGCGCGACCGCCTCATACACCGGCAGCAGCGCCGCATCGAGTCCGCCCGCCGCGAAGCGCGCCGCGAGCTGCGAAGGCACGTCCAGCGTCACACGCCCTTCCAGGCCGTAAATCAGCGGACGGGCATTGAGGTAGGGGACCGATCCGACGCGGCAGCCGTTGGGCAATTCACTCACGAGATGGCCGGATCTTCGAAGTCCCTGCGAACAACACCCGTTTCAAGCCGCCCGCCGCTCGGGCGACGACGGGATGCGCCGGTAGAACGTGTCCCGCTGCATCGGCTCGCGACCGGCCTCGCGAATCGCCTTTTCCAACACGCGGCATGTCTGCTGTTGCGGAGTTGTCGCACCGGCCATGTGGAAGATTTTTTCCTCGATGATGGTGCCGTGCAGATCGTCCACGCCGTAGTTCAACGATATCTGCGCGAGCGGGAGACCGAGGCTGATCCAGTAGGCGGTGACGTGCGGAAAATTATCGAGGTAGATGCGGCTCACCGCGAGATTGCGCAGTTCCTCGACTCCCGTTGCGTGCGGAATATTTTTCAACGACGGTCGCGCGCCGTCCGGCTCGAAGGCAAACGGAATGAACCCCGTGAAGCCGCCGGTTTCGTCCTGTAGTTCACGCAGACGGCGCAGATGATCCACGCGATGCCACGCCTGTTCGATATGCCCGTAGAGCATCGTGCAGGTGCTCTTGCCGCCCATTTGATGCCAGGTGCGATGCACCTCGGCCCACTCGTCGGCAGTCTCCTTGCCCCGGCAGATTTGATCGCGAATTTCCTGGTCGAAAATCTCCGCCCCTCCGCCGGTGATCGCTCCGAGCCCGTTGTCGCGCAGCAATTCGAGGGTCTCCCAAATCGACAGCTTGAAGACACGCTCCGCCAGATGGCGAATCTCGACGGCGGTGAATGCCTTGATGTGCAGGCGCGGGTCGAGCGCCTTGAGGGCTCGCAGCAGATCGAGATACCACTCGCCCGGCAGCGAGGGATGCAGCCCGCCAACCATGTGGATTTCGGTGATGCCCTCGGCCAGCCCATCGCGAACCGTGGCCTCGATCTCGGGAATCGCCAGCTCGAACGCGTGCGCCTCGCGCTTCTTCGCGCCGAATGCGCAGAACTGGCACGAGAGGATGCAGACGTTCGAGTAGTTAACGTAGCGATTGTGAATGTAGGTGGCGACGTTGCCATTCTTCCGCTCGCGAATGATATTCGCTATCGCGCCGATCCCGTTCACATCGTGGCTCGCGTAGAGCACCGTGGCATCGGCGTCCGAAATCCGCTCCCCCTGCGCCACCTTCTCGTGAATGGGCAGCAATTCTTTCGACAGCAAACGGACGTTCATACGGCGCAAAGTCTGAAAACTCTCACAAACCCATCGTTTCACGGCAATATCCGTTTGCAAGCCGCGTGAGCTCAAGCGAAGGATGCGCCGCGACAAGCCGGAGCGCTCAGTTGGCCAGGAATTTCTTTGCCGGTTCCGCTTCGGGTTGCGTCGGGAAGATCGTGACGAGGTCCTGCGCGAGGTTTCGCGCTTCGAGGTGTTCTCCAAATTCGTCGAGGAACTTCGTCGCGGCGAGCAGGCTCTTGGCCGTGATCTCAGGCGGCGCCCCGTAGCGCAGATAGGGCGCAAGCATGCAATCCAGCACCTCGTTGTAAACGTGATCCCGTTTCGGGCGCACATAGGCGTCGGATTCCCAGCGCGGATTCTCCTTGATGAACGCGCGGTAGTCGTCCACCAGCGCGAGGGCGAGGTAGTAGCTCACCTCGGCCTTGCTCTCGGCCGCGGCGTCCTTGTCAAGAAACTCGCGGGCGGCTTTTTCCGCCTCGTCGTGCTTGCCCGAGCGGCGGAGCGACTCGATGGTGAGGGCGCGGGCACGGTCGTGGCGGACCGGATCCCAGTCCTTCTCGACAATCTGGTTCAGGATGTCGCCGGCGGTCTTCGCCGTCTCGGCGCTCGGACTTTCCAGCAGCAGTTGGGCGGATCGAATGCCGTAGGCGCCCGCGGGCGATTCCGGAAGATCGAGCAGGTCGCGTTGGGCCCGCCATTTCTGGAGGACAATCGCCAGATTCGCCGCCTGGTAACCCGCCAGCTCGGCTTCGCGCTTGTCGGAGCCGGCGAAATCCACATGGTCCACGTTCGCGATGGGAACCGTCTGCGAAACCAGGGCGCCGGCTGGAGATTTCGAGCGCACCTCGATGTTGTCCTTCACGCGGCGGGTAATGGTCCCGGCAATCTGGGTCCCGGCTTTCGTGTAAATGACATCCTGATCGGGCTGCGCCACGACGGCGCCCGCCGGGGAAGGCGCAGGCGGCTTGATCGCCGGTGGCTTGACGGCCGGCACCTGTGCCAGCGCGGTCGGGATTCCTCCGAGGAAAAGAAAAAAAACAAGGCGTTTCATGGATCAAGGTGCCGCAGCAGCAGCGGCAGGGGCGGGGTTCTGTTTTTCCTTTTCGAGCATCTCGGCCTTCGCGCGCATCTCGGCGGGAAGCTGGCCGAGCCGCTTCCCGGCCTCATCCCGGTCGGCGGTGAATTTCGCGTCGGCGAGGTCCGGGCGGTTCAGCATCTCGACGTAGGTGCGCGCGGCGGCAAGGGTGTCGCCGCGCTGCTCAAATGCGCGCCCGCTCAGGAGATAGGCTTTCGAGACGACTTCGGGAAACGCCCCGTAGAGGATGTAGATGCGCTGGAGATAGGGAATGGCTTTCTCCGCATCCTTGCGGTCGAGGTAAATCTCTCCGATGGAGAGCAGAGCAGTCGCCTTTTCCACGCGCTCCACATGCTTTTCGGCAAGCACCTTTTCGTAATAGCCGAGGGCATTGTCCGGCTTGCCGGCGGCGCGCTCGATCGCTGCCAATTTCAGCATCACCAATCCCCTCTTATCCAGAGCCGGGGTCTCCTTGAAGTAACGGTCGAAATAGCCGCGCGCCTCATCCAGCTTTCCCTGCTGGAAGGCGATCAGCCCGAGGTTCGCAAAGACGGTCTGAGTGAATGGAGAAAGCGGGTTCCAGCGGCGGATCTCGGTGTAGAGGTGCGAGGCCTGGTCGAGCTTTCCGTCGCGCTGGAGGGCCGCGGCGATGTCCATGAGAATGGCGGGATTATCCTCCTCGGGATCCACGATGGCGTTCGCACCGACGAGCGTCTGGTTGGCGGCGGTGGGGTCGTCCGCGCGCAGGGCGGCGGCGAGACCCCAGGCGGCGTTCAACTGGAGCGCCCGCTTGTTGTCCCGGCTCGCGCTGTTCATCGTCTCGCGCAGGCGTTTGAGCAGATCCTTTTGGGCCTCGGGCGGAGAGTTCGACGCCTTCACCAGCGCCTGGAGAATATCCGTCACGCCCCACTGCTTGGGCTCGTCGCCAAAACGGTCGAACGCCGTCCAGAAGATTTCGCGCTGTTTGGCGGGATCGCCGCGATACGAAAGCCCGATCTGGTAAATGGCCTCGGACAGCCGGGCGCTGTCGGGAAACTCGGTTTGAAACTTCTCGAAAAGCGCGCGCAGTTTCGTGGAATCGTCCGTGAGCTTGTAGTATTTGCCGACCTTGAAATAGGCCTCCTCGAGGTAGGTGCTCACGCCCTTCGGAACCCGCAGCAGGATGTCCACGGCCTTGTCGTAATCGTGGCGTCCAAAATAGACGTCGCCGAGGAGCAGCATGCCCTCCGCGCTGTTCGGATCGCCGGGGTTGTCCGCGACATATTTTTCCAGCTCGGGCACGGCCTTGTCGTAGTTGCGCAGCTCGTAGAGCGTGAAGGCATGGCGGTAGCGGGCCTCGCCGACGGAATCGCCTTCGGGATATTTCTGGATGTAGGCCTCGTAAAGGGGCAGGGCGAGTTCGCTCTGCTTGCCCATCGAGTCCGCCTGCGCCTGCCAGAACAGGGCATTCCCGGCGACGGACGAGTCGGGAAATTTTTTCTGCGTTTCCGCAAAACGTTCGGCCGCATCGGCAAATTTTTCCGCGAGCACGGAGTTGAACGCCCGCAGGAACGAGGCATTCGCCGCGAGCGGGTCAGTCGGATACTTTTGCAGGAAATCGTCGAGAATCTGGTTCGACTCGGCAACCTTGCGCAGATTTTGGTAGGCGAGGCCTTTTTGGAAAAGCATCCGGGGGATTCCCTGCGAATTCGGGAATTTCGCCATGAACTTGTCCACCACCTCGATGACTTTGTCCGACCGCCCGATCTGCGTGTAGCACTGCGCGAGCGTCTGACTCCCCTGGTCCACGATCTCATCGGGCGGGAGTTGATCGAGCATGTTCTCGAGCACGTAGGCCGTCTCGCGGTAACGGTTCGAATCGAGGAACGCCTTGGCGATGCGGAAGCGGACCGAGGAATCGAAATTCGGCATCGCCGCGAACTGATCCCGTTCCTTCTTTACCTGCTCGATAAGGCCGTGCGTCATCAGCGTCTCGACTCCGTTCGGATCGGTTTTCTTGAGCGTCTCGTAGTATTTCTGGAGGCTTGCGAGCTGCTGATCCTGCTGCTCCAGAATCTTGTCGCGGGGCTGGATGCGAATGAGACTGCGGATCGCCCGGCTCTTGTCCGGCTCGGTCATCAATTTCTCCGCAAGCTGCACGGCGAGCAGCTCGAAAGCCGTGATCTGGCCGAGCCGGCGCCAGTTGCGATGGCCCTCATCGACGAGTTCCAGGGCGCGGTCCGTCTGGCCGGCATTCGTGCGGGCAAGCGTCTCGAGGAGCAGGAAGCGCCCCCATTCGACCCCGCGGGCGGTCTGCCTCATTTTCGCGAGCAACTCGGCGGCGTCGTTCCACTGCTGGGCCTGGATCATCGAAATCGCGAGCAGCAGGCGCGCGGTCGCCGCACGCTTCGAGCCGGAGTAGTGCTGGAGAAATTGCTCGAAAACCTTGCGGGCCTCCGCGGGATGTCCCGTGCTCGCAAGCGCCCGGCCCTTCCAGAACGTCAGCTCCTCGCCCCAGGCATCCGGCGCGGTGCCCTTGACCTTTTCATACTCATCGACGACGCCCGGAATTTGATCCCACCGCTGCAGTTGCACGAGGGAAAGCGCCAGGAGGTAATAGAAGCGGTTGCTGATGCTCGGGAACGAGGGATCCTGCGCGTAGCTGTTCTTGAACTCCTCGAGCTGCTTCGCCGCGTCTTCGAATTTCCCGGCCTGGTAGGTCTGCCACGCCTTCGCGAGATCTTCGTTGAACGTCTGCGCCACCGCCGGGCCGATGAGACCTGCGGACAAAAGCAAGCCCGCCAGGATTCGGGCCAGGGGGATGGAAAATCTGCGATGCACTGAGTTGGGGAGGCTGGAGTAAAGGTGTGAAGCGGGAATGGGCGAAAATACTTCCGGCCCGGATGCCGCGCAAGAAAATCCCTGCGCGCCAATGCCCAGCCGGGCACTGCGCCGCGGCGACGAAGAACGATCCGATCTTTCCTGCCCGGGCCCGCCATGCTTCATTGAAGCCCGCCCGCCGGTGTGGCGAAATGGCAGACGCAACGGACTTAAAATCCGTTGATGGGAAACCATCGTGTCGGTTCGAGTCCGACCACCGGCAGGAATTCGTCACGCGGGCATCGATGACGGGGTCCGTCGCCTGCCTCACGTCGCAGGTTTTTTCAGGACCGCAAAATGCGGCTCGATTTCGTAGAACTGGTTTCGGCCGGCTCTTTCCGCCTGGGAGACCAGATTTAATTTGAGCCAGCCTTTCAGATACTTTTGAATCTGCTGTTTACTCTTTTTCACCCGCCCGCCCAGCGAGCTATTGGTGAAGCGGCCCATCGCGGCGGCTTGAAGGAATACCTCCCGTTCCGCGCCTTGGACGAAACGGGCCGCCTCGCTGAGCGCGATGGCCCTGAGCATCTCCATCGCCTGCTGCAACTCCAGCGACTGGGCGTAACTGTCCGGCAAATGGCTGACCAGCGACGTGATCGCGTTCATCACATAGCGAATTCGGCCCGAGAAGATGTCGTAGAGGTTCTCCACGACCTTCTCCGTCACCGGCCGGATCCATTCCTTTTTCGGCACGGCCAGCAATTCATAACGCTTCTCGATGACGGCGCGAACTTCGGCCAGGGAAAGCGGCGAGAGATAGACCGGGGTGTCAAAGAAGATGCTGCGCACGCGGGGCAATGGCACGATCACCTGCTGGAATATTCCCGCGTTCCCCACGAAAATGAAGTAGGCGCCCGGCTCCTGGAGCACATCGCGCACGGACTCAAAAAAAGTCTGCAATGTCGTGACGCCCTTGCGTCCGAGCAATTCGAGGTTGTCCAGATGAAAGATGACGCCGGCAAATCCCCGGCTTTTGACGAGGGCGACGATCCTGCGCAGACAATCCCGCAAATGTTCGTTCGTGACCTCGCCGACCTTCACCGCCTTGCTCCGGGTATGGCCGAGCCCGCCGCCAAAGCCGAAAAGCGTCAGGTTCCCGCTCAGGCCCCCGCCCTCCTCCGCCCGCACCCCGACGATGGCCGTGATCTCACTGAGGAGCTTGTCCTTCGCGAAGGCTTTCTCCCCGAGATCGAGCCGCAATCGCGCGGAAAGCGACGCGAGAAGGTTGAGCAAAAAATCCCGCTCGCTCCAGCCCTCCCGAACCGAGATTTCTCCCGGTGGCGAGATGAGCTTTTGCTTGGCCGCCATTTCCCAACGCTGGCGGTGGTAGTTCACGAAGGTGGTCTTGCCCACGCCGGACTCACCTTCCACGACGATCCGGCCCCCGCCGGGATTGCGCAGGAAATTGGTCAGGAGGTCCGCCGTGCTCGAAGTCCGCCCGCGGGGGATATAGGCTGCCTGCACGGACAACGCCGCCGCCTTGCTGAGCGACAACGGCTTGGTGTCGTAGGGATTGTCAGTGAACCCGTAGCGCTCCCAAAGGTTTTGCGTCAGTTCCATGGCGAGTCAACCGTGGTAATCCAATGGAGGTTTACGGTGGTTTACCATTCGCCGTCAAGGTCAGCCAGATACGGTTTACCGTGGTTTACCATCCGGCGCGACGCCGTCGCGCGCGCATTGGTCGCATCCCCGGCAACGGGAAATGGAAAAGTTGAACGGGTCGGTCCCCGGCCGTGCACCCTCTTCCCCGCAACGCGGATCGGCCATCTCGCCGAAGCGCTTCACCCGCGCTACCGCACCGGCCGCGGCGGTCCGCCTGCGCGGATGAGCGCGCGCACGACGCCTTGAATCGTGAGTTCCCGGAGCGGAATGCGGTCGGGATACTTCGGATTTTCGGCTTTGAGGTACGGCTGCCCGGCTTCCACCACCAGGCGCTTGAGCGTCGTCTCGCCGTCGATGAGCGCGGCGACCACATCGCCGGATTTCGGTTCGCGCGCCTCGACGATCACGAGATCGCCATCGTCGATCTGCGCGCCGGTCATGGAGTCGCCTCGCACCCGCAGGGCGAACGTGCGCGGGGTGGACTTGATGCCGAGCGCATCGAGACGCACCGGAATCGAGCCAAGCCCGGCAGACTCCACCGGATCGCCAAATCCCGCGGAGATTTCCCCGGCGATCGGGACGGTGTGGAATGCCAGCGCGAAACGCGCGGTCGCACCCGGAGGAAGCGGCGCGGAACGGTCCGCTGCGACGGCCGCCAGCGACGGGAGCCCTGCCCCCGCTGCGCCGTCCGCCCAAAGGGATGACATCAATGCCCGCTTCCGCCTGGCTTGCATTCCGCGCATGGTGTCGCGAGTTATCGATATAGCCGCCGACATTGCAAGAGTTTCCAGTCCTTGCGGGCTATTCCCTGCCAAGGCATGCTCACTCGATGGAAGCCACCGCCCGCCAGATCGTCGCGACATTGCGCGCCGCCGGGCACGAGGCCTACCTCGCCGGCGGCTGCGTGCGGGACCTGCTGCTCGGCACGGACCCCGAGGACTATGACATCGCCACGAGCGCCCGGCCCGCGGAGGTTGAACGCCTGTTCCGGCGCACGGTCGCGGTCGGCGCGCAATTCGGTGTGATCGTGGTGCTCGAAAACGGCGGCGAATATCAGGTCGCGACCTTCCGTGCCGATGGCGAATACCTCGACGGACGCCACCCGACCTCCGTGACCTTTTCCGACGCCGAGGGCGACGCCCGCCGGCGCGACTTCACAGTGAACGGCCTTTTTTACGACCCCACGACCGAGCAGGTGCTGGATTTCGTCGGCGGGCGCGCCGACCTCGACGCCCGCGTCATCCGGGCCATCGGCGATCCCGCGCAGCGCTTCGCGGAGGACCGTCTGCGACTGCTGCGCGGAGTTCGTTTTGCCGCGCGGCTGGGGTTCGAGATCGAGGCCGGCACCTGGGATGCCATCCGCGCGGGCGCGCCGGAGATCCATGCCGTGAGCGCCGAGCGCATTCGCGATGAGCTCACGAAAATGCTCACCCACCCGAGCCGGGTGCGAGCGTTCGATCTGCTCGACGAGAGCGGACTGCTGCGCGAGTTGCTGCCCGAGATCGAGGCGCTCAAGGGCTGCGAGCAGCCACCCGAATTCCATCCCGAGGGCGACGTATTCGTCCACACGCGCATCATGCTCGGCCTGCTGCCGCCCGCCGCGTCGCTTCCGCTGGCGCTCGGCGTCCTGTTCCACGACATCGGAAAACCGCCGACTTTCCAACGCGACGGGACGGGGCGCATTCGATTCAACGGCCACGAAACCGTAAGCGCCGAACTCGCGCGCGGGATCCTGACGCGGCTGCGCTTTTCCAATGCCGACATCGACGCGACCGACGCGCTGGTGCGAAATCACATGGCGTTCAAGGACGTCCGGCAGATGCGGGTCGCGAAGCTCCGGCGTTTCCTCGCCCGCGAGACGATGGAGGACGAACTCGAGCTGCACCGCGTCGATTGCGCATCGAGCCACGGCATGCTCGACAATTACGCGTTCCTGCAGGGGAAGCGGGAGGAGTTTTCCAACGAGCCGCTCATTCCGCCGCCTCTCGTGACCGGCCACGACCTCATCGCGCTCGGCTGGAAGCCCGGCCCGCGGTTCAAGGAAACGCTCGACGCCGCGCAGACGCTCCAGCTCGAGGGCGCATTGCGCTCGCGCGAAGAGGCGCTGGCCTGGCTGGAAAAACTGGTGGGCAGTGAGGGGATCGAACCCCCGACCAACTCGGTGTAAACGAGCCGCTCTACCGCTGAGCTAACTGCCCTTGTCTCTCTTCTCGTCGAGCCGTGGAGACTATGCCTTGACTAACGCCCGCGGCAAGCAGATCAAACTTGCAAGCTGGCAGGGACCACCGTTGTCCCGTCCATCGTGCAGGATCGTTGCGATGATAACCTCGAACGCACGCGCCCTCCGGAATTATGTCGAAGAATTGACCACCCTTGGAGAAAGGAGCACGCGCCTTCCGAAGGCGCTGGATGCGGCCGCCGGTTTCGTCGAAAGGGAATTTGCAAACGGAGGGTATGACGTGCATCGCCAGAGCTTTCCCGCAGATGGCGTCGAGTGCCGGAATGTGGAAGCGATCGGCGCCGGCTTTTCTCCGAAAGTCCCTCACCTGCTCCTTGGGGCGCATTACGACTCGGCCCCCGGGACTCCAGGCGCCGATGACGATGCTTCGGCGGTGGCCATTTTGCTCGCATTGGCGGGGCGGTTTGCGCGAAACCCCGGGCTTGAGCGACTGCGATTCGTTGCGTTCACCAACGAGGAGCCTCCGCACTTCCGGACAAAAACCATGGGCAGCCGGGTCTTCGCCAGGGCCTGCGCGAAGCGGGGCGATGCCATCGAGGCGATGATCTGTCTCGAGAGCCTCGGCGTGTTTTCCGATGAACCGGACACGCAGGTCCTGCCGGTGGATGTGTCACCCGCCCTTGTGCCGCCGGGATTCGTCCCGACCGTTGGAAACTACATCGCGGTCGTTGGAAATAGTGCGTCGATGGGGATTGCCGGGGAGTTCGCGTCGTCGTTCCGACACTCGGTGCCCGCGATCCCGATCCATCTTCCCGAGATGGAACTCTCGGATCACGTGAGCTTTTGGGATGCCGGCATTCCGGCGATCATGCTCACCGACACGGCGCTTTTTCGGAACCTGCATTACCATCTTCCCACGGACACGCCCGAGAAGCTCGACTATGATCGCATGGCTCTCACCGCCGGGTTCATCGGCGATGCCATCGAGCGGTGGCTGTCGAGCGAGCCTAAGACTTAAAGATTGCCCTGCATGGCAGCGATTGTCTTCCGGAGACGATTCTTCAGCTCCACGGGCTGAAGGACGCGCACATGCTCGCCCCAGCTCAGGATCCACGGCACAATCTCCTCGAACGAGGAAAGCCGAATGCTGAACTCGATCCGGCCTTCGGCGAGTTCGAGGATTTCCTGCGCCGGATGCCACGCGCGCTCGCGGACCAGCTCGGCCGCCCATGCGTCGAATTCCAGCCGGATCGAGTGCATCCCTTCACCCCGGAAAATTCCAAGGCTCTCGCGCAGGTAGATGTTGATGTCGAATGCCCGGTTCCGCTCAAAGCTTTCGGCGAGCGCCTCGACGTTTCGCATGCGACCGAGCGCGAAGTTGCGCCAGTCGTTTCGGTCGAGATCGAAGGCGATCGCATACCACTGCCCCTGCACGGACGCGACGTGGTAGGGCTCGACGCGCCGCTTCGTGTAATGCGACGAACCCAGCTTTTTGTAATCGAAACAAACGACTTTCGAAGCTCGCACCGCATTCCCCATCGCCTCGAACACGGCGAGATCGGTGAGGCTCGCCTGGTAGGTTCGAAAGGAAACGCCATTGCCGAGATCGGCCCATGGCACGCTGATGCGGCCATTCAAGCCGCTGATCAGCTTGGCGTATGCCGAGCGCAGGGGCTGTTCAAACGGGGTGCCCCGATGCGCGGCGAGGGCCTTTTGCGCGATGAACACGGAAACGATTTCCGCCTCCGAAAGCTCGACCATCGGAAAGTTCGTCACCGCCTGGGTGAAGGCGTAACCGCGATTCACGGCATCGTAAGCAATCGGCAG
This sequence comes from Terrimicrobiaceae bacterium, assembly GCA_028713285.1. Lineage (GTDB taxonomy): Bacteria > Verrucomicrobiota > Verrucomicrobiia > Chthoniobacterales > JAATET01 > JAATET01. The sequence goes on along the minus strand of JAQTOP010000047.1, from coordinate 6,797 downwards.
GCTCATGCGGTCGCGCATGAAATCGAGGTCCCGCTGGATGGTCTTCGTCGTGACCTCGATATCGACGGCCAGTTGAGTCCGATTCGGAAAACCTCCCGACTTGATCGCCTGGAAGATTTGCTGCATCCGATCCAGCGGCGGCCGGGTGGAAAGCGGCGCTCTTTTGATCGCAAGGGAACGGGCCATCCCCCCACGTAATGTTCCAAAGCAAGAATGGCAACGACAGCGAATGTCCCGGGAACGCCGGCAAGAGCCGGACACCTCCCGGAATTTCTCCCATTCTCGATCCGTCCGGTTCAATGTGCAGCCTCGCCGGGCATGCCCCTTCAAGGTCGCAATCAACAATAGGCGGACGACATGAGAAAATTCGCAGAAGGAGATTCATTCCCCGGTCGGACGGCGCGCCTGAATTTCGGCGGATGAAACGCTCGAAGCCGCCCGCCTTTGCCGCCCCAGCGCTGCTCGCGCTTTACGCCATCTCGGGCTTTTCCGTGCTGACGCTGGAAATGATCTGGATGCGCGAAATCTCGCTGCGCGTCGGCAATACCGTGGTCGCTGCGACCATGGTCTTCGCGGTATTTTTTACCGCGGCCGCCTTGGGGAATCTCGCGGGAGCCATGGTGTCCCGGAGGAGCGCGGCGCCGCTTGTGCTTTACGGCGGATTCGAACTCCTGGCAGGGAGCGCCGCCATCGGAACCTTTGCCGGAGGCCAGTGGCTGTGGCGGCATTGGGATCCCGGGCTTTCCTCTCCGTCCGGCTCCGTGTGGATCGCGATTCTCCTCGTGGGTGTGCCGTCGATTTTCTCCGGCGCGGCCTTTCCCAATCTGATGCAGGTTTTTGTGACGCATGCAGGGCGGCGCGCGAGCGACGGCGGCCGCTTCTACGGCGCGAACCTGCTGGGAGCCGCCGGGGGAGCGGCCGTCGGAGGAGTTCTGTTCCCCTGGTGGCTTGGACTGCAAGGCGCTTTCACCGTGGCTGCCGGCTTGCAAATCGCCGGCGGCGCGCTGGCCCTCTGCATCGCCCGCCGGCCGGAGCGCGGTCATGGCGGGCGGCCCGCGCGGCCAACTGCGCGCTCCTCGAAGGCGTCTGGAACCCCGTGGGGATGGGGACTGCCGTTGCTGTCGGGCGTGTTGTCGCTCGCCGCCCAGGCGCTGCTGATGATGTGGACACGGCAGATTCTGCAAGGATCGATTTACGCGATCTCCGCCGTGCTGGCCGCATTCATCGGAGGGTTGGGGCTCGGCGCCCTGGCAGTTGGTTTCCTGCGGCGGCGGCGGCAGATGCCTGCGGCGACGATTCTCCTCTCGGTCGCCGCATTGGCGGCGCTGCTTTTGTTCGCGATGCCGAGCGCGGGCGAGTGGCTGATCCTCCAGGACGCGGAATGGCCGGGCGCTTCGCCTCCCGAGATCCTTGGAAAATCGCTGCTCTGGAGCTGCCTCTGGCTGCTTCCGGTGACGGCGTGCCTGGGCGGGATTTTTCCGCTGGCATGGGAACTGGCTTTCGGAATCTCCACGCATGAGGGGGCGGTGGCGGGCGCCGCCATGGCTATGAACAAACTGGGCTCGGCGCTCGGCATGGTCGCCGGGAGTTTTGTGATCCTGCCCTGGCTGGGATTGAACCGCGGCATTTGCGCGATCGGCTGGGGATATGCGCTCATTGCCCTGGGCATCTCGCTGCGGGGCAGGCGATGGACTGCCGGCATGGCATGGGCGGCCCTGCTCATCGCCGGGGCCGGCGCCTGGCAGACCCTGCGGACGCCGGCCGTAACGGGGCTCGCCGCCACCGAACAAGCGCTGGCCAGCTATTGCGGACCTTATGGCGAAGTCGCGGTGGTCCGGGATCTCACGACCGACTCGCGCCATATTCTGCTCAACAGCCAGCAACGGCTCAGCGGAACGCAACGCGCCCTTTCCTCCCAATATCTCCAGGGATGGATCCCGCTGCTGTTTTGCCGCACCCCGGAACGCGTCGCGACCATCGGGATGGCTTCCGGGATCTCGTCCGCCGCGATGCTCGATTTCCCATTGAAAGAACTTTCCGCAGTGGAACTGGTGCCCGAGGTGGCGCGCGCCGCCCGGGAACATTTCGCGCCATGGAATCACCGCTTGTTCACGGATCCCCGCGTCCGCCTGTTGATCGGCGACGGACGCGCGGCGCTCAATCGCCTGCCGGGAAAATTCGATGCGATCGTCTGCGACCTGTTTTTCCCCGGCGAAGACGGCACGGCCAATTTATACTCGCGCGAATTTTTCGAAACGGTCCGGGACCGCCTGGCGCCGGACGGCGTTTTCTGCCTCTGGCTGCCATGCTATCAGCAGGATGCCGGGACTGCGGGGATCGTCATCCGGACTTTCCTCGACGTCTTTCCCAACGCCCTGGCGGTGCGATCCAATCTCGATCCATTGCAACCGGTCGTCGGTTTGCTGGGATCGGCGCGCCCTCTGCCGGTCTCGCGGAAATTTCTCGAAGCGCAATTGGCTGCGCCGACCGGACGCCTCCTCGCCGGGAGATCCCCGTTCTTCCGCTCGCCGGAAAACGCCTGGCTGTTGCTGGCGGGCGACCTGCATTCCGCCGATCCGGGCTTCGAGAATTTCCCCGCCACCACGGATGACCATCCGTCGTTCCTGTTCCTGGGATCCCGCGTTTCGGCCGACAGCCCGAAGCTGGCCGGCATGACATTCTTGAACTGGATCGGGCGGCGGTTCGTGCGCCCGCTCTATCCGTCATGCGCGCTGGACGGCACACCGCCGGAGGAAATCCTGGCATCCGTGCGCGCCGCAAATTTCTACTTTGCCGCCGCGCTCGCCGCCAGCGCGATCCCGGGCGACGTCCGAACCGAGGAGGTGCGACGCCAGCAGACGACCGGGTATTTCAGAAAGGCCCAGGAACTCAGCCCCGGCGCGCATCTGCCTCCCGAAGCGCTGGATCAGTAGTCGGGATCGCGTCACTTCCGGACGACTTTGATCTTCTGATACGCGCTGCCGACGCCCGTCGTCGTCACCCCTCGCGCGTAAATCAGATTCGTTCCCGGTTTCAATCCGGTGACACGCACCTTCCACGAAATCGCCGCCGGTTTGTGGCGCATGCCGCCCTTTCCGCCGACCCGCCATTCGATCCGGACGACGCTGGACGATGCAGCGCCCGCGATTTGCACGGCGGGCTGGCTCGTCTGGACCTTCGCGGCGCCTCTGATGCGAATGTAGGGCGCGACCAGAGGCGCGTCGTGAAGAACGGTGATGGTCGTCCATAGCAGATCTTTGAATAGAAACTGGCCGTTCGTGAACGCGAGAACCGGCAGCGTCGGAAAGCCGAATGAAGAATTCACGATGACATCCGCGTCCGTATTGGCATCGAGGAATGTCGTATTGAATCGATTCAGGAGGTCCAGTCCGGCAATGACGCGTCCGAATACGGTGAAGCCTCCGTTTTGAACGTCGAGGTTGGCGGAGTTGTTCCCGAGGTTGATGAACCACTCGGAAGTCGCCGAGTCCGGACCTCCGCCGGGGATGGGATTTCCACCATTGTCGAACGGCGCCACCTTGGCCATGGCGATGGTGCCGATGGTATTGCTGACCGTGGGGCCGACCGCATACTCGTTCTGGATCGGAGGAAGTTTCTCGATGTGGACTGGTGTCTTGCTCGCGTCGAGTTTGTATCCTCCGCCTTGAATGACGAAACCCGGCTCCAGCCGGTGAAGGAAGGTGCCGGCGTAGCGCCCCTCGTTGACGTAGCGCAGGAAGTTCCGCACGGTGATCGGCTTGTCCGCGTCGTAGAGTTCGAGGTCGATGTTTCCGATCTGCGTGGCGATGCGCACCTTCGTCCCCGCGACGGCCGGACATGCGAACGCCAGCGCGAAACAAGCCGCGCCCAGCAGCATCCGCGCGCGGCATCCGGCTTTGGGGAACAGTGACAACATCGGCCCCCAACGGAACAAATTAATTGGAATTGTCAAATTCCGCGGACGGTCCGGCGATTCCGGCGCTTGCGCGACGTGGCGACAAAATCCACAGTCTCCACTCTCGCGTCATGACGCCCATCGAACACACCGACCCGGTCAATTCCCGCATTCTCGCCGTCTCCGAGGACAAGATTCGCGGCTTCGTTCGCGAGCCATTCCGGGAAATTGCGCACCGGTCCGGAGTGGAATTGCCCGTCGTGCTCGAGCGGATCCGCGCGATGCTCGAGGCCGGCACGATCCGCCGCGTGCGGCAGACGCTCGTGGCGACAAACCTCGCCGAAGGCGCGCTGGTCGCATGGAAAGTGCCGGAGGCCCGGCTCGATGCGGCATTCGATTTCATGTCGCGCGAAGATCCGTTCTCCGGCCACGTCGTCATCCGCTCGACCGACGCGCCGATTCCCGGCTCCGCCTACAAACTTTGGACGACCGTGAAAGTGCCCGCCGGCGAATCGCTCGTCGAACATTGCGACGAACTGCTCGCACGCACCGGCGCGCAGAGCTATCGCCTGATGCCCGCGAACGGCATCTTCGCCCTCGGCGTCGGCCACGTGCGGCGCAAATCCATCGAGCCGGGCGACAAGTCCGACACGCCCGCGCAGATGCTCAAGGTGGAGACCGTTCACCTTACCGCGAGCGAGTGGAATGTGCTCCTCGAGCTGAAGCGCGAATTCACCGCCGAGGAAATCCGGGAGCCCGTCTGGAAGGAACGCGCCGCTGCCGCGGGGGTGTCCGTCGAGGAGTTTTGCGAAGTCGCCGGTTCGCTGAACGCCCGGAAGGTCATTGGCCGCTTCTCGACATTCCTCGAGCATGTGAAGCCCTCGCAGGGCGGCGTGCGCGTCACGCGATTCAACGGCCTGTTTCATTGGGCAGTGCCGCCCGGCCGGGAAATCGAAACCGGCGCCGAGATCGGCCGCCACGAAATCCTCACGCACTGCTACTGGCGCGAAGGCGGCCCCGAGTTCAACCACGTGAACATCATGGCCGTCGCGCACGGGACGGATCGAGCGCGCCTGCTCGAGCACAAGGCCGCCATCGACCGCCATCTCGCCGCCTCGGGCATCCCCGTCGCCTACACGAATGTTTTTTGGGGAGGACGCAGCGAAATCAAGCCCTCCGAAATCTCCCCGCAGCTCTATCGCGAGTGGCATGCGCGCGCCGCGCACGTCGTCGCATGACGCCGCTCAACCAAATTCCGCCGCCAGCGCCCGCCGGCTGATTTTTCCGCGCGCATCCACCGGGATCGCCGGCACGCGGCGGATTTCGCGCGGCACCTGCCATGCGGCTAGTCGGCTCCCGCAATGCCGGCGCAGTTCCGCTTCCGTCAGTTTGTCGTCGCAGACCACGATCGCGCGGATCGCCTCGGTCCGCGCGGCGTCCGTCGCTCCGAACACGACCGCCTCCGCGACGCCGGGACATTCCATGAGCGTCCGCTCGATTCGCGCGGGGTTCACCTTGCGGCCACCGACGTTGATGGATTCGGTCTGCCGGCCCACGATCCGGTAGCCACGCACCGCATCACCTTCGAGCCAGTCGGCGGGCCTGAACACTCCGTCGTCGAGCGTCGGTGAATCGCCGCGCAACCCGACCGCGCCGCTCCGCACCTCGACCGCGAACGCATCGCCATCTCGGGCCCCTGCGGGCCGGAGGTCCACACCCGCGAGCGGCCAGCCGACGAAGCCTTCCTCCACCACCACATCGGAGCCGTCGTAACAAATGCCTCCACATTCCGATGCGCCGTAGAAGGCGTGAACCTTGAGCTCGAACCGCTCGCGAAACGCCGCCGCCGTGCCGGCGCGCAAGGGCGCTCCCGCCGAAATGCAGAGTCGCAGCGCGGGCATCGCGCCCTCGACGCCGGCGAGCCCGTGAAGGATAGCCGGCACCGCGGGCAAGACGGTCGCACCGGAGGCGGCCATTCCCGCGAGGACGGCCCGCGGCAAGGCGTCCGTGGCGGCCACGAGCGGAATTCCCCGCGTAAGCACCGGCGTGACGAGATTGCTGAACCCATACGAATGCGAAAACGCAACGATGCCGTAGTTCAAATCCTCCCGCCCGATCCCCATCGTCCCGCAGATTTGCTCGCAATCCGCGAGGATCTGGGCGCCGGTGAAATGGATTGCCCGCGGCTCGCCGGACGTACCCGACGTGAGTTTGATCAACGCGATCCCGTCCTCCGCGACCATCGCCTCGCCATCGAATCGCGCGAATTCCGCTCCGTCTGCGCCCCAGCCGAATCGTCCCGCGGCACGGCAGAGCGTCTCCACCCTCTCCCGTTCGGAATCGGGCATCCCCGCATCCACGAGAAGCGCGGCACAATCGGCCAGCCAGATCGCAAGGAGCATCGCGATCCATTCCGGCGTATTCGGCGCCTGCAGGGTGATCACCGAGCCCGGCTCGATTCCAGGCAGGATGCGTGACAAGCGGACTGCCTCGGTCGCGAGTCCGTCAAACGTGCGGGCCGGCGCGCCATCCGGGTGAAAAATTGCCGTGCGCCCGCTGTTCCGAGCTGTAACTTCGCGCCAGAGTTCGAGGCACCGATTCAAGCCCGCACCGCCTCGCCGGCCGTTGGTGGACCAGGCCGCGCGCTACGTTCCGGTGCCCACGTATTGGGCCTGCACGGTGTCATATTTCGTGACGGTGCCCGTCTTCGGCGCGCTCTTCACATCATACACGTCGTTGCCGACGAGAGCCTTGGACTGGGTGTCGTAAATCATAACGGCGGATGATCCCTTGTATCCCTCGCCCTTCGACGTCTCGACCGCGATGTACCGCGGCGTCTGCACCGGCGCCTTTTTCTTCGACGCCACCTGGCCCGACGACTTCCGGCTGGCCGCGGCCTCTT
>JAQTOP010000046.1 GCA_028713285.1 Terrimicrobiaceae bacterium | reverse complement strand
AGAAGCTATCCCAAAACCCCTTTGAGAAGGAGAAGAGCGCAGGCGAGATGAAGGAAACCTTGGAAGGCGGGAAGGGACTTTTCCCAGCGGATACAGAGGCGGCGGTAGTTCTGAAGCCAGGCGATGGTTCGCTCGACGGTCCAGCGCCGCTTGTAGCGGCGCAAGGGGCGGCCGTCCTGAGTCTTGGAACGGTTGGCCCGGTTGGGGGCGATCATCTCGATGCCTTGGAGGGCGAGCTGAGCGTCGAGGCCGTCGCTGTCGTAAGCCTTGTCGCCAATGACGCGCTGGGGCGGGGCGGTGCTGAGCATGAAGCCGAAGAGTTCCTGGATGAGGCCGCTTTCGTGCGGTCGGGCCGATCCCGCGCTCACGGCCAGCGGAAGTCCCTTGGCATCAACCAGAATCATGATTTTGACGCCTTTGCCGACCTTGGTGCATCCGATGCCGTCCCCGCCTCCTTTGGCCTTGGAGAAGGTCCCATCGACGAAGCACTCATAGAGGCGATACGACCCTGCTTCTTCCACGAGTCGGCCCATGGCTCGCATGATCTGCTCGAACACGCCCGCCTTGACCCAGTGCAGGAACCACCGATGAACGCTGCTCTTGGCCCCAAACTCCCGCGGCAAGTCCTTCCACTTGGCTCCGTTGTCCAGAACCCAGAAAATGCCCGCCAAGGCCTTCCGCTTCGGGATCGGCGGTCGTCCACCCTTCGGACTCGGCTCAAAATCGGGCACAAGGTCACTGAGAACATCCAACTCCGTCTCGCTAAGTCGCAGCATCCCAATAAATTAGCATATCCCATGCCAAATCAGAGGTTTTGGGATAGCTTCTAACGCGGATTGGATTGCGGATTGCGAGCCGGAGCGAAGCGAAGACAGGCGAAGCCAATCCCTTCTCCCCTTGGTGTCCTTGGTGGTTCAAACTGAAGCTCACGCGAAGCCGCGAAGGCGCGAAGAGGTTTAACCGCAGGTTGAGCGGACTGCGCGGATTGGGGATGAGCTTCTTCTCTCTGTGTTCTTGGTGTCCTTGGTGGTTAAAAAATCCCTGTGTCTTCGGCGGGAGTCAGCCGGCGGGCAGGAGGGCCTGCAAATATTTGCCGTATGAAGAGTTGCCCAGGAATTGGATTTGCGACGCGAGGCGGTCGCGGTCGATCCAGCCCGCGTGCCAGGCGATCTCTTCCAGGCAGGCGATCTTGAGGCCCTGGCGACGCTCGATGACGCTGACAAATTCGCCCGCGTCCCTAAGTGAGTCGTGGGTGCCCGTGTCGAGCCAGGCGGTGCCGCGGCCGAGCAATTGCACGCGCAGCAAGCCCTCCTCGAGGTAAAGGCGGTTCAGATCGGTAATCTCGAGCTCGCCGCGCGCGGAGGGTTGGAGGCTGGCGGCGCGGGCGACGACGGTCGAGTCGTAGAAATACAGACCGGGAATTGCGTAATTCGACCTCGGCGCGACCGGCTTTTCCTCGATCGAGAGCACGCGGCCATCGGCGGCAAACTCGACCACCCCGTAGGCGGAGGGTTCCGCCACATGGTAGCCGAAAACGGTTGCGCCCGACTCCTGACGGTCGGCGGAGGCCAGGGCCGCCACGAAGTCGTGCCCGTAAAAAATGTTGTCGCCGAGCACCAGGGCGGACGGATGGCCGCCGACAAAGTCCGCGCCGATCTGAAACGCCTGGGCCAGCCCTTCGGGCTTCGGTTGCCCGGCATAGGCAATCCGCGTGCCAAATTGCGAGCCGTCGCCAAGCAGCCGCTGGAAGGTCGGCACATCCTGCGGCGTCGAAATCACGAGGATCTCCCGAATGCCCGCCAGCATGAGCACCGAGAGCGGATAATAGATCATCGGCTTGTCATAGACGGGCATGAGCTGCTTGCTCACCGCAATCGTAAGCGGAAAGAGCCGTGTGCCCGTGCCCCCGGCAAGGACGATGCCTTTTCGATTCATATCAGCTAATGCTGTCTCCAGTTAATATCCGGATCGGTTCAACCGCAGATTGCGCAGAGCGACGCAGAGAGGAAGAATCTGGAACGCGGGAAAAGGGGAAAGGGGGAACTGCATACTTTACAGCCGAAACCAATCTGGAACGCGGGAGCCGAAGTTATTCCTCCGTGTCCTTGGTGTCCTTGGTGGTTCAAACTGAATCTCACGCGAAGCCGCGGAGGCATGAAGGGTTTGCCGCCCGGCGGTTTGGCGGGGGGTCCAGCGATTTTTCCTTTCAAGGCTGCGGCGTGGATCTCGCGGCGCGACTGGAGCGATCGCTCAGCGCATGCTCGAAGCTGACCAGTCGCCGAAGCAGTGCATTGTATTTGGAAAAGGCGTCGCCCGTTTCCGTCTGGAGAAGGGCGTAAAGTGCCCTCTCCGGCTCGGAAATGGGTGCGGGAAAAGATTCGTCGATCAAACCTGCCCGCTGCAAGCGTGGTGCAGCGAGCCATATCAGGCATGCAGCAGGGGTATTCCGCCCGTGCGCCGCATCGGCCAGCCCCGGGCCAACCCACTCCGCCCCAGGAAGGTTGTCAAAGTTTGGAACCAGCTCTCGAATTTCTTCCGGTGTCATGATTCGTCCTCATCGCCGCAAATCGTGAACACATCGTGCCTGAACTCGCGCGCGTTGATCGAGGGAAAACGAATAAGGTTCTTTTCGATGGATTGAAAAAGGGACTTTAATTGATTTTTCCGGATGAGCCCTCGCTCGAACATGCTGGCGACATCGGCGAGGTCGCGCTTGTGGGATCGTTCAATTTTGGCGAGGGCTTGGGAATAAGGATCGTAGTGGAAGAAGTCCAACCGCCCGTGGCGGGCAATAAAAACACTGCGATCCCGCCAGCCAGACAGCTCCGGGATAAAATCGTCGGGAGATGCCAGCTCGATATTCACCGAAAGCAGTTCCTTGATCTCCGCGAGGGCTTCGAAGAAACCGACTGGCTCGGGGATTCCTTTCAGGTCGATGTCAATCGTCATGGATCGCCACCCTTCCCACACGGCGGTTCCTCCGCCGGTAAGAAAAATCGCTCCACCACTGCGCACCCGGCGCCCCAACTCCAGCATAAATTGCTCGAGTTTACGCTTGTCGGTCTCTTCCCTCATTGTTCCGGAATGGAGGTTGCCAGCGGGGACATGGAAGGGAGGAAAGGGGGCGCACCATGTCCCCGCGTCTGAGCCCAACGTCGAATGAGTCAAATGATTCTCACGCGAAGCCGCGAAGGCGCGGAGAGGTTTAACCGCAGATTGCGCGGATGACGCTGAGAGGAAGATGCCAATCTGGAAAGGGGGAAGGGGGGAAACGAAGACGGGCGATGCCAATTTTCCTCCTCCTCTGTGCTCTTTGTGTCCTTGGTGGTTCAAACTGCATCTCACGCGAAGCCGCCAAGCCGCGAAGAGGTTCGACCGCAGATTGCGCAGATCGACGCAGATGGGGAGCCGAAGACAAGCGATGCCAATTTCTTCCCCTCTCTGTGTCCTCGGTGGTCTCGGTGGTTCAAACTGCATCTCACGCGAAGCCGCCGGTGCCGAGGCGCTCGCGGGCATAACGGCTTTGCGTGATCTCATCGGCCCAGGCGCGATTGCGCAGAACCCATTCCACCGTCTTCTCGATGCCGCTCTCGAAGGACTCGAGCGGTTGCCAGCCGAGTTCCCGCCGAATTTTGCCGCAGTTCATTGCGTAGCGGCGGTCGTGACCGGGGCGGTCCTCCACGAATTGGATTTGCGCGGAGTAGGATCGTGCGTCCCACCGTGGCGCGTGCCGGTCGAGCAGTTCGCAAATGGCGCGCACGACGTCCAGATTCGTCCGTTCGCTGTCGCCGCCGATATTATACGTCTCGCCGAGGCGGCCGCGGTTCAGCACCTGCCAGATTCCGGAGACGTGATCCTCGACATACAGCCAGTCCCGAATTTGCCGGCCGTCGCCATAGACGGGCAGCGGCTTGCCATCGAGCGCGTTCAGAATGATAAGCGGGAAGAGTTTTTCCGGGAAGTGATAGGGACCGTAGTTATTCGAGCAATTGGTCGTGAGCGTGGGGAGGCCGTAGGTATGGTGATAGGCGCGCACGAGGTGGTCGCTCGCAGCTTTCGACGCCGCGTAGGGGCTGTTCGGCGCAAATGGCGTCTCTTCCGTGAAAGCCGGATCGCCGGGCCCGAGGGTCCCATAGACCTCGTCGGTGGAAACGTGCAAAAACCGGAAGGTCGGCTTTCGCGAATCCCCGAGATCCGTCCAATATCGCTTCGTCGCATTGAGCAGGCGAAGCGTCCCCAGGACGTTGGTTTGAATGAAGGGCTCGGGCGAATCGATGGAGCGATCCACGTGGGACTCCGCCGCGAAATTCACCACGGCGTCAATGGAATGCTCGCGAAGCAGCTCCCCGACGAGGGCTTCGTCGCCAATGTCGCCCTTCACGAACGCATAGCGCGGATCCCCCTGCAAATCCTCGAGATTGCGGAGATTTCCCGCGTAGGTGAGCTTGTCGAGATTGACCAGCTTTCCCAAGGGGGAGCCCGGTTCCAGCAGGCGCTGGCGGACGAAATTGCTGCCGATGAATCCGCAGCCGCCAGTAACCAGAATATGCATCTTGCGCAAAAATAGCCGCTCCTGAGCGGGATCGTGAAGCGAGCGGGGGAATGCCTTACGCCGCCGGCCGCCAATTCCCGAGCGCCTGGCGGATGGACTCCTCCACGGGAGTCATCGTGATGCCGACCGATTCAAGCTTCCCGGCGGAGAGCACGCAATTCGAGCGCGGGGTCTTTGCGGCGAGCTGCATGAATTCCTCCTCGCTGGCGAAAAAGTTCCAGTCCTTCCGGCAAACGCCGCTTTCCTCGATCAGCGAGACGACCTGGCGCGTCGTAACGCTCCCGGGGTTCGTGACATTGTAAATGCCAAATGGCGCGCGTTTCTCCCAGCAGGCGAAGGTTGCCTCGGCAAACTCCTCGAGTTGCGAGATGGAATTCTCCGCCTCGAGCAGACGCTCGTAGCGCATGAGTTTGGTGAGGTAGTTGCGAGGGCCGTCCACCTCATTGAACGGGATTCGCAGCCGCCAGACGTAGATCTCCGGCCTGCCGGCGAGGATTTCCTCCCCGAGGGCTTTACTCCCGCTGTAAAAGCTGCACCAGCCTTGTCGAAAGGTGAAATTTGGCGCGTCCTCCTCGGTGAAACCGCCGCCGTCGGCTCGCGAACCGGTGTAGATGCAACCGGAGGAAACATGCCCCCATGGCACGCCGGCCGCTTCGCAAGCCTCCGCAATCCGCCCGGGCAAGACCGCATTGCCGAACAGGCAATCCGTCTTGTGCAACTCGCACGCATCGACGTTCGGCCTGCCCGTATAGCCGGCGGCATTGATCAAAAACGCGGGCCGGTCGCGGCGAAGCGCGGCTTCGAGCGTGGCGGGATTTGTGTAATCCAACTCCGCCCGGCTCAGGCAGCGAAAGGGAACGCCCTTACGGGTCAGCAGTTGTTGATAGGCCCGACCGACAAAGCCGGAGCCTCCGAGAAGATAGATCAAGCGGATGGAATCGCTCCGAGGAATGGAGACACCAAGGGGTTGAGACGCCACAGTTTCACGACCGCTCCCCTAGTCCAGATCGCGCTTCTCCTTCCGGGCGAGTTTCCAGTCCGCCTCGGCCATGATTTTGACCAATTCGGCGAACCGGACCTTCGGCTCCCAGCCGAAGGCATCCCTGGACTTCTTGTAGTCGCCGATGAGCAGCTCGACCTCGGTCGGGCGGAAGTAGCGCGGGTCGATCTTCAGGCGCACCTTGCCGGTCGCTTTCTCAACGCCGACTTCCTCGACGCCTGCGCCGCGGAATTCGAGTTCCATATCGAGCTGCTTGAACGCGAGGTCGATGAATTCGCGGACGGTATGCGTCTCGTTCGTCGCGCAGACGTAGTCGTCGGGCTGATCCTGCTGGAGAATGCGCCACATGGCGTCGGTGTATTCCGGCGCGTAGCCCCAGTCGCGTTTCGAATCGATGTTGCCCATCACCAATACCTCCTCGAGCCCCTCCTTGATGCGGCCCGCCGCGCGGGTGATCTTACGCGTGACGAAGGTCTCGCCACGGCGGGGCGACTCGTGGTTGAAGAGGATGCCATTCGAGGCGTGGATGCCGTAGGCCTCGCGGTAGTTGACGATGATCCAGAACCCATAAAGCTTCGCCACAGCGTAGGGCGACCGGGGGTAGAACGGAGTTTTTTCCGTCTGCGGAACCTCCTGGACCTTGCCGTAGAGTTCGCTGGTCGAGGCCTGGTAAAAGCGCGTCTTGTCCTTCAACCCCGCCTCCTTGATCGCGTCGAGGAAGCGCAGCGTGCCGATGGCATCCACCTCGCCGGTGTATTCCGGCACCTCGAAGGAGACCTTCACGTGGCTCTGCGCGCCGAGATTGTAGATTTCATCGGGGCCGATCCGCTCGAGCAGCCGGTTGAGGTTGCTGGAGTCCGTGAGGTCGCCGTGGTGAAGGAACAGGCGCTCGTTGTCGAAAAGATGATCGATGCGCCCGGTGTTGAAGCTGCTGGAGCGGCGGATCATTCCGTGAACGGTGTAGCCCTTGTCGAGCAGTTGCTCGGTGAGATACGAGCCGTCCTGGCCCGTGATGCCGGTGATGAGTGCGGTTTTCATGAGATGCTGTTTGGCGTTGGGTGATTGAAAGGAAAAATCGCGGCGATCCGGTCAAGGTGCGGTGGAAAGGCGCTGGAGCTGGCGGGCAAGTCCGCGCTCCGCCGCATCGACCGAGGAAAAGCCCGCGCCCACGAGTTCCATCGTCTGCAGGGGATTTTCACGATTCCCCACGACGGCCCGCCAGAGATTCCCGACCCGCTGCTGCAAACCACCCTGCCGATAGGCGAAGCTGGCAAAATCGCGGTTCCAGCGGGTGCCGATGAAGACAAAATACGGGACGCCTTCGCGTTCGAATTTCCATCCGTGAAATCGCACCGATTCTCCGCCAAGCTTGTGCTCCCGCTCGGGCAATGTTCCGACGAGCGTCAGGCCCGCCGCGACCAGGCAGACCGTGGGATTGTGAATCAAGTCCATCTGGTTCAGCCGCGGATCGCGGTGCCACTGGAGAAGAAAGGCGGACCACTCCCCGCCCCCGGCATCCCGCCACGAGGCCGCATGCGAGAAATCATACCTCAGGATTTCCTTCTCGGAGTCCGTCATCGGCCGCTCCTGGAAATCGGCAAACCCGCGGCGATAGGCGTCGTCCGCCGTCGGCCATTCGATCTTCCATTCCGAAGTAACGGGGTGGCGCGCCTCCTGAAAAAGATACCATCCCTGGGTGGCCAGCTCGCTGATGAGGAACCACCCCAGCACCGCTCCGGCCGCGATGAGCGGGAGCCGGGCTCCAAATCGCGCGACTGAAACCGGTGCCGGATCGGCTGCAACGGGCTCCGCCATAAAATCCCTCAAATCCTGCCGACAATCCTCAGAAACAGCGGAAGCGCCCGCACCGTGAAGCGGTGCCAGCGCTTCAATTTCGTGATGCGCTCCGCCGCAAATTGGGATTCCGCCGGGTGGACGCGATCGGCCTCGAGCGCGAGACGGGAGAGATAATCGCCGCCGTTTCCCAAATGCGGCTCGATCTGCTCGCGCAAAAATCCGCCCGCCAGTTTGCGAAGCTCCGTCTCAGCTTCGTAGTGGTCGCGGCGGTCTCCCTTCACATAGGTCGCGCGCACCGCGCCCACCTCCCGCAGCCAGCGCAGGCCCTGGCTCACCGAACCCTTGCTGATTCCCAGCCGCTCCATGATCGCCTCCATGGGAAGAGGCTCCGCCGTCGCGTAGAGCAGACCGTAGATTTCGCCGATCGAGCGGGGAATCGAGAGGATCTGCGCGCCATGCACGAACAGGTTGATACACTCCCGCTGGAATCCCGACAAGGCGGAATCCGGCGCCGGCCGCATCTCCGATTTGGGCACCTCGATCATGTTCTCCTCCCTCGACGGAACGCTGGCCAATCCAGGAATCCGGGGACGCTGCCGCACCTGGTGGAGAGCTTGTCTTCACCAGACCGGCCTTCGTTCGGCAGCGCGCAATCCCTCGCCGCGATTTCATTCGCAACGTAAGCGTCAGTTCATCATGTTCAAGACAAATTGAACTGACTGGCTTCGGGGATGGATGGCAAGGGGAGCGGAGTCGAAGCTCCGCCGTGCGCAGAGGGTGATGGGCTTCAACTTTCTCATACGGGATCGTGCAGGCGCCCGCCTATGCCTCCGTCGATGTGGATGCAGGCTCCCGTGATGAATGCGGCGTCGGGCGATGCGAGGAAAATGGCGGTCTTGGCGACTTCCCAAGGCTGGGCGATGCGCTCGAGTGGATGCTTTTTGGCGAGTTCGTCGAATTCCTTCGACTTGCCCTCGAAGCCGGCGAGGAGCATGGGCGTGGCGGTGGCGGCGGGGTTGATCGCGTTCACCCGCACGCGCGGTCCGAGATCGACGGCCATCGCGCGCGTGAGGCCGACGAGGGCCGCCTTGCTGGTCGCGTAGCAGACGAATCCCGGCTTTGTCGCGACCGAGTGGATGCTCGCTATATTGATGATCGAGCCCTTCGCCCGCTCGATCTCCGGGAGGAAAACCTGGGAGAAGAGAAAGGGCGCGATGAGGTTCGTTTGCAGCGTCTCGTCCCAATCGGAAATGAGAATGTCGTCGGTGCGCTTGAGGATCTGCGAGGCCGCGTTGTTGACGAGCACGTGCAGGCCCGTGTCGGCGATGAGCGGCAGGACCGACTCGCGCACGGAAGTCCGGGCCGCCTCGCTGTGATACAGATCGCGGACGTCGATCTTGAGAAACGTGTTGCAGGCGCAGGTCCCGTCCCGACGATCCGTCGCGATCACAAAATAGCCGGCGCGGCGGAATTCTTCGCAAAGCGAGACGCCGATGCCGCCCAGGGCGCCGGTGATCAAGGCAGTTCTCATGGAAAGATGGGGAATGTTGGAATGGGAAAAACCCGGGCTGGAAAAAGCGGTCCGGCAACCCGCGCATGATTCTTCACGATATCCTTTCCCCGGCCAATCCCTTTCCCTTCGCCTCCTCGCGCAAGAACCCATCGATCAGCTCGATGGCTCGTTCGCTCGTGCGCACGACGGCATCGATGGTATTCGAACCGTTGTGCGAGCCGAACAGGCATTGATCGAACGCGCGCAGCGGCGACCGGGCCGGGAGCGGCTCGACTTCGAAGACATCGAGAGCCGCGCTATGCACCCGCCCGCTGGCGAGGGCCGCCGCGAGCGCGGCCTCATCGACGAGCGGCCCGCGCGCAACATTCACGACCCGCACGCCGGGCTTCACGCGCTGCAGTTCCCGGGCGCCGAGCATGTGCTGGTTTTGCGGATTGAGGGCGCAGGTGAATACGAGAAAATCCGCTTCGTCGATGCGGTCGGGCCACGAGGCATTCTCGACCGGCTCGATCCCCGGGGCCGGCTGGAAGAACGGGTCGTAGGCGATGACCCTCATTTCGCTTGCAAGAAGCCGCCTGGCCGTGTTCCGGCCGATGTCGCCAAACCCCGCAAGCCCGACGGTCCTGCCCGCAAGAGATATTCCCGGGGGCTTGGGCCAGCCGCCCGCGCGAATGCCCTGGTGCACCGAAAAAATCTCCCGCGCGAGCGCAATGACGTAGCCCATCGCCAGATCCGCCACCTCGCGGCCGAACATGCCCGGCGTGTTGGCAATCGGGATTCCCAGCCGGCGGCAGGCGGCGAAATCCACGTTGTCCACGCCCACGCCCCATTTCACAGCGGCCTTGAGCCGGCCTGCGCGGCCCGCCTCGAAGACCGTCGCCGTCGCGGGGTCGTCCCCGATGATCCAGCCGTCAAATTGCGGAACGAGTTCGATGAGTTCCGCCTCGGGCAGCACCTGCGGCACATCCGGCGTGGTCAAATCGTATCCAAGCTCGACGAACCGGTGGCGAAAGCGGTCGATCGCGCGCAGCATGGGCGGGCAGGTGAGGAGAATTTTCAATGGGAAATGTCCGGGCAATTCGTTCATGCCGTCTTCAACGCGGCGACGGCCAGCGCCTCGGCGATGTCCCAGCCTTCCTGGTCGTCGATATCCGACGCCTCGATGCGCGGGCTTTCAAACATGAGCGGCCTCACGCCGATGCGCGCATTGGTGCGGGCGAAGCTTTCGCGGCTGAAGATGTAGAGATTCGAGTTCTCCTCGAACCATGGTTCGAGATCCTGCGTGCGCGTGAGAACCTGCGGATCGTGATTCAACGGCGAGCCGTCCTCGCGATAGAATCGGGTTTGAAAGCGGTTCACCGTAAACAGACTGTCGCACGTGCCGGCGGCGATTCCCTCCCGATAGGCCGCGAGCGCGCGCGCGATGGTTGCCGTGCGCAGCAACGGGTTCGTCGTGTGCGTCATCATATAGGTGCCGGCGTCGACGTTCGCGACATCGTCGGCGAGCACCAGGTTCATGCTCGTGAAGTCGCCGCAGATTTCGGGCTTGCGGTCTCGAATGAGGATCCGCGGGGTATCGACCAGCCCGTTCTCCGCGAGGATGTCCCGCGCGTCGGTGTTGATGATGACCGCGTCGATCGTGTCGAGACCGAGCAGCGAGTCGAGGATCCAGCGAAACAGCGGCCTGCCCGCGAAGGGCCGGAAGTTTTTTCCGCTGACGCGCGCGCTGTGCGCTTTCAAGGGCAGGAGGGCTACGGTTTGAAAATCTGGCATGCGTCAGTCCGGCTGGCGGGAAAGGACGTTTTCCGCGCCCGCGGCGAGAAACTCAAGACGGAAAGGAGGCGCCTCCAGCTCGTGGAGCAGGCGGATTTCCCCGGGGTGGGTGCGATTGGGCGCGAAGAGATCCCAATGAATCGGAACCAGCGTGCGCGCTCCCACGTCAATCGCCATCTGGAACGCCTCCCGCACGGTGAGATTGCCGACGATGCCCTCGCGGTCGCGGTAAAAATTCCGCTCATTCACGGGCAGCAGCGCGTAGTCGATCCGCTCGCCCGCGAGAGCCGCGAAGATCTCCGCATGTGGAAGGGTGTCCCCGGCGTGGTAGATCGTGACGCCGCCGCTCTCGAGCAGGTAGCCGACATAGCGCGGCGCGCCGTCCGCATCGCGCTCGAGCGCGACATGGGCCGCGGGCACCGCGCGCAGCCGCACGCCGGGCGCAAGGTCGATCCATGCTCCCTCCGGCGGGGGAAGCATTTCGCGATCCGCCAGCCCGCACACCGCGAGGATCGCGCGTGACTCGGCGGGGCCGATGAACTTCGCACCGGGCGAGGCGGAGGCCAGCGGGACAAGCGTCGCAGGGTCCGTGTGATCCAGGTGCGCGTGGGTCAGCAGAATCCAATCGACGCCGTGCAGCTCGCCGGGCGCGCGAACGATCGGAATCTGCCGGCGCAGGTGCTCCCCGAATTCCTCGGCCACGCTGTCGGAAAGGTATGGATCGATCACCAGGCGCACGCCGCCCGTTTCGAGAACAAATCCCGATTGACCGAGTCCCAGGGCACGGATCATGTGCGGCGAGAAACAGCCATTTGGCGGCAAGGATGACGCACGCCTGACGGCGGATGCAACGCAATTTCCCGGCACGCGGCAGCCGGAGCCCTCTCAGGACGCCCGCCCGGGAGAGGACCGCTTCTCAAGAAACCGGCTGACGCACCACAAGGAAATCAGCACGACGAGAAGGATGGCAAATCCCGCGGAGTCGTGCCATTTTTCCGTTGCCTGGATGCCATGGAATGCACCCTCCCAGGTGAGAAACACCGTTCGGATAAAATTGCATCCGAGGGCGATGCCGATGCCGCAAACGATGAGAAACAGACAGCCCCGCAGCGAAGCGCGGTAGAGAAATCCGAGGAAGATGGCGGCCATCAAGGTCGATTGGAGCGAGCGAATGCCGCTGCAAGCCTCGTTCACTCCCAACAGGCCTCCCGGGACTTCGATGACGTTGCCGCGCGCTTCCGCCGGAACGCCGGCGATATTGATGACTTCCGCCGCCCAGTGCGCGTTGGTTCGCATGAGGCCCTGCACCACGGGCGTCTCGATTTGGATCGGCCAGGGCACCGCCACAAGCAGGAAAATGATCGGCGGCAGGAAATGGCGGGCAAAAGCGCGCCCTCCCGCAAGATAGAGCAGGGAGATGGAAATGCCGGCCGCGCTCAACGCCATCGCCCAGGTGATCAAACGCGACGTGCTGTTGGCCTCGCTCAACCAACGAAGCGGCAACTGCGGTGCCGCAAGCAGCGCGATCAGCCAAAGGACGGCGCGGGGATTGGCCGGACTCTCCGGCACCGGCTGCGTGGCCAGCCGCTCGTAATAGAGATACCCCGCAAGCAGCGGCACGAACCAACCGAAATAGTATTGAGGATTGACCGACCAGTCGATGGCGCAGCGGGAAAACGCCGGGAACCAGATCGCCCCGATCAGCGCAACCGGAATCCACGCAGCCTTTCCCTGCAAAAAGGAAATGGCCGGAGTGGGCACTGCGCCCGAACGATTCATTGCGCCGGTTTTCCCTTGGTGGAGTTCTGAATTTCCTGGCGCAGCTTCTTGAGTTGCTCGTCGCTCCCCTTCTCCTCCGCGCTCTGCTTCTTGAGCGTCTCGAAGAGACTGTTGCTGTCCGTCGATGCCGCGTCGCTGCGCTCGCCCTGGATGGACTTCAGGACCTGATTCGCCCGCGACTGGTCGATGATCTTCGAAAGATTGGCGGAACTGGAAATCTCGGGACGCCCCGCCGCGAGATCCTGCGCTCGAACAATAAGGGCCACCTCCTCGGGCAGCAGCACGGACTTCGCCGGATCGACCCCGGCGAGCAGGGATTTGGCAACCTCGGGCTGCTTCGCCTTCGCATATACGTAAGCGAGATAGATCGCCACGCGGGGGTCCTTGCGTCCATCGGGTGGGATTTTCCCGCAAATTGCCAGTGCCTCCTGGGTTCTGCCTTCCCGGGCAAGCAGCGCGGCGTAGATGAACTGCAGCTTGGCGTCGCCGCCGGAGTCCGCATCCGCTTTTGCAATGCGCAGGAGTTCATTCTTGTCGCCGCGGTCAAGCAAAAACTGGACGCAAAGCCAGAGGCTCCGCGCCTCCCGGTTCGACGGCTCGGCGGCCATTAACGAGCCGAGAATTTGCGCAAGCGCAGGCGTATTTCCCTGCTTGAGGGCCAGCGGGGACAATTCCTTCCAGACCATCGGATTCGATGGAACCTCGCTGCCAATCGCCCAAAGCGTCTTTTCCCGAGCCTCCGGCCACCCCCAGGCGGACGTGAGCCGCTCGATCACGGCGAGAAGGTAGAGATTGCCTCTGGCGTCGGACAGGACCTCGCTCCATTTGGAAAGCGCATCCGGCTTGTCCTCGCGAAACGCGCGATGCGCACTTTCGATGCGCGCCAGCTTGTCCTTGGGGATTGCATCCGGGCCGGCGCCAAGCATCTCGTACGCCT
Source organism: Terrimicrobiaceae bacterium (assembly GCA_028713285.1). Taxonomy (GTDB): domain Bacteria; phylum Verrucomicrobiota; class Verrucomicrobiia; order Chthoniobacterales; family JAATET01; genus JAATET01. Next base: position 12,440 of record JAQTOP010000046.1, on the reverse strand, counting down.
TGGTCCAATCGCGGTTGGCAAGCGCCAGCTCAATCGCGGCCTGGCGGACGGACGGCTTCTCGAGATCCGCCGGCGGCAGCCGCTCGATCCACGCCAGGGTGTCGGCCGCAAGCCCGCGGTTGATCAGGTAGTTGACGATGGGCATCAGATCCTGGGGATTCTCCAGGCCGCGCTTGCGGATTTCCTTGATCGAAATTGGCAGTGTGAAGCTCGATGTCGCAAACTCCAAATCCAGGAACAGGATCTGGTCATTGACCACCGCATCCCGCCGATGCCGGAGAATCTGCGCGTCGGATGCGGCCAGCAAATATTCGCCGCGCCGGGCTTCGGCCATTCCGAGCTGTCGGAGCGCCTGCGTCATGTAGGGCCCTTCCGTGTTCGCACGCTCCCGCATGCGGACTCCCGCGTCGCGGCTTTTTTCCGGATCGGGGGAACCCATGCGAACCTGATCCAGGCGAAAGGCGGCCTCGGCATTCCCCGGATCCGTCTTCAACAGCGTCTCGAGATCGGACTCCGCTTTATCCGGCTGCCTTCCCGCCGTGAATGCCTCCGATGAAATCAGCAAATAGTCCGTCGAATGCCATTCGCTCTTTGGCAGCGCATCGAGATTACTGCGCGCCCGCTGCCAATTCCCAACCGCCAGGGCGCTCCGGGCGGCATTGTAGCGATGGCTGAAAACCGACGGCTCGAGTCCGGCGGCGAGTTCCCAGACGGTGACCGCTTCCGGGGATTTCGCATTCTGAAGAAAGACCCCAAGCTGCTTCCATACCCGCGGATTTTTTGGATTGGCCTGGATTGCACGGCGAAACGCCAGCGAGGCACCCTTCAGGTCGTTGCGCTTGATGTAGGAATCGGCCAGCGCGAGGGCGTTGCGTTGCTTCCAATCGCGATACGCGGGCCGGGCCAGCTTGAATGCGACGATCGCAAACGGGATCGAGGCCAGCAAGGCCCAGATGGCAAGGCGATTGAGAGTTCGCTGTTGAAGATACCAGAGGATCACGCGCGTGTGCAGCGGGATCATTCGCTTCTGGCGCTGGCCGGGGGGTGCCGGTGGCTCGGGTGTGCTCATCGTGGCGGGATTGGAGGTGTCTCTACCTTGGGCAAACTCAGCCATACGCGTGCGCATAGCGCGTGACAAGATTTTGTCTTGCATCGCATCCCGGCTTACGAATTTCTCGATGGGAAATGCGAACGACAATCGGCGCAACGTTGATCCGGGCGGCGCGGATATCCTTCCTGGTCCACATTGTTGCCGCCGCCGCCGCCTATGGACTCACACGCGAATCGGGAATCCATTGGTTCAATCTGGGGCTGGGGGTCACGGTCTCGGCATGGCTGCTCGGCTCCTTGCTTGCCGGGGTGCGGCCGCGGGCAGGTTGGATTCCCGTGGGAATCGCAGGCGGCATTCTTGCGCTCGGCTGGACGGTAACGGGGCTGTCCTCGATTGACCCCACGACGGGCTATGAAGGACCGGCCCCAGATTGGCTGACCACGGTTGCCGCTCAAATCGGCGCTTTCGATGCAGATCTGGCCTGGTCGGGGATGCTCCGCGTCACCGCGCTGCTGGCGGCGTTTCTATTTGCCATCGACATGTTTCGGCAGCCGATGTGGACGCGGATGGCGCTCATGGTCGTGGGGGTGACCGGAATCGGCATGGTAACCCTCTTCTACTTGGGAAAGATCGTCCCGGCCATTTTCGAGTTGAAGGCTCTCGACGAGACAAACCCCCTCGCTTTCGCCACGTTTCGCTATTGGGGGAATGCGGCATCTTTTCTGAACCTGGTTTGGCCGGTCCTCGCGGGCATCGCGCTGCACATCGGGCTCAACCGCGGCCGCGGCTGGTCGATCTGGATGGGTGGTGCGCTCTGGACCTTTTCCGCCCTCTACGTCAATCTCTCCAAGGCGGGACAGGTGCTTGGAATCATCGGCCTGCTTCTCCTGGGGGGCCTCTTTCTCGGGATCCTGATCCGGAGAGGCCGCCTCCACCGCAACCGGTTTTCCTGGCGACTGTTTCTTGCCGCCCTGCTGCCTGCCCTCATATTCCTCGGGGCGCTCCCCTTCGCCATTCCGTGGCAAAGGTGGGAGGGGCTCGCCGGAACGGGACTCGAGCAAAATCAGCGGACTCAAGCCTATCGATTGTTCATCCAGGTCGTCCCTCAGAGCGGGTGGACTGGATTTGGACCCCATACATTCCAAGACGTCTCCTGGAACTATTTCAGCGACGAGGCCGTCGTCCGAACGACTCCATTCTGGGTCGCGCACCAGGACTATCTGCAAACGCTCATCGAGTGGGGATACGCCGGGACGCTTCTCTGGGCGTGCCTGCTAATCCCTCCGGCGATCCGCCTCCTTGCCGGCTCGCTCGGCAAGCGGGGAAATCCACAGCAGATCGAGGAAAATGGCTATCAGTTTACTCTTTGGGATCATTTCCGATCCTTCGCGACATCCCTGCCGGCGGCCGAAGCTCCGGCATTACAGGCGGGGGTGTTCGTTGCAATCGCTCTCACCGCGCTGCATGCAGCAGTCGATTTCCCAATGCAAATTGAGTCGCTGCAGTTCTATTTCCTGATCTGGACCGCACTGGGCTGGAGCCTTTGCGGTCCACGTGAAGCTAATGCCGCCTCCGAGCGGGGATAGCATCAGCTCTTTACGCCCGCCCTGCTTCCGGAAATCTCCGACTCGGACGTCCCATAGGCCTGTCCGCCCTTGCTGTGAGCGTAGTAATAGTAATAGGCGGAACCGCGGGCCGGAACCGCGTTTAGAACCGTGCCGCAGATCGGATGCCCGGCCCGCGCCAGCAAATCCGAGGCGCGCCGGGTAAGGCGGCGCGCGGTCTTGTGCGACCGGATCACGAGGGCGATCGTCTTGAAATGACGCGCGATGTTCAATGTATCGCTCACAGCGAGAATCGGCGCGGAATCCACAATCGCACGGTCGAATTCCTCCCCAACTTTGTTGAGGAATTCCTCGAATCGTTGCTGGCGAAGCAGCAGCTCGGAACGGTTCGCGTAACGACTCCCTCCAGTGATCGCAAAGAGGTTCGGAATTTGGGTCTCACGAATCAGGTCCGCAAAATCCGCCCGCCCCATCAGGAAATCGGTCAATCCCATATGGCTGCCCGCCGCGCCGAACATCCGTTCCTCCAGCACGGGTTTGCGCAAATCGGCATCAATGATCACCGTTCGCATGCCCTGCTGGGCCATTGCGGCCGCAAGATTTATCGAGCAGAAGGACTTGCCTTCGCCCGGAATCGCACTCGTCATCAGCATGAACGGCTGCTCATCTTCCAGCAATAGCAGGGACGCCCGCAACGTCCGAAACGATTCGCTGACCGTCGAATGCGGATCTTCGAGAAGCGGAATCCTTGCCAGCATACTCGTTTCAGCCTGTTCCTGGTCCTTGCGTTTCCCGCCGGCGGTCATCTGCGGGATCGCCGCGAGCACATGCACCCCCAGGAATTGCTCGGTTTCGTCCACCGATTTGAGTGACGTATCCAGAATGGCGAGCAACAGAATCGTCCCTGCGCTTAGAGCCAGGGCGCCGAGGATCGCCAATGCGACCACCAGGACGGGACGAGGCTTCACCTGCACGGCGGGAGACGGAGGATCCACGATCTGAAGGAAGGTTGCCTGGCTGCGCGCTTGGGATTCCTCATCATTGAGACGCTCGCACACCGCCCTGAACGCGAGATTGTCCGCCTCGATCTGGCGTCGCATCACAGAGGACTTGATCGCCAGATCCTTCACGTCGATCGTCTTCATTTCCTGGTTCTTGGTTTCACGCTCCAGGCTCTTTTCATTCTGAATCGCAGCCCGCAGAGAAATCTCGACGGATTTCGGGGCTCGCAGCGCCTCGGCGTAGAGCGCCTGCTGCAATCCCTCCCGCTGGCTGAGAAGCTGGCCAAACTGAGGGCTGTTCTGGCCGTAACGCTCGCGCATTTTGCCGATCTCCCCGTCGATCTCATTGAGAGAAGACCTTGCCCTCTGAACCTCTTCCATCCTCGAGACACTTTCGATCTGCAACAAAACCTTCGGATCGTCCCGAACGTTTTGTATTTGATCATAATCGGCCTCGAGCTTCAGGCGATCCGTCTTGGCGATCGTCAGCCGGGTGTTCAGTTCCTTCAATTGATCGGCAATGATATTCAGTTCATCATCGACGGAGACGCTGCCCAGATTGCGGGTATAGCCACTGAGCTCCTCCTCCGAGTCACTAAGCTGCTTTTTCAGCCGTTCCTGTTCCCGCTGCAGGTATTCGAGGCTGCTGCTGGCGGCTTTCAACCTTTGATCCGAATCCAATTCCTTATAGTTGCTGATCAGCGCGCCGGTGACTTCGGTGGCGATGTCGCGGTCGGGGTGTTCAAACGAGAGCTGGATCAAGCGCGTTCCGCGCACGACCTGGGCCTCGATGTGTTTGGACAAATACTTGAGCACGGCTTCCCGCTTTTCGTCGGCCGGAACCTTTGTTGAAAGGAAACCCTTTCGATCCTCGAGCTTGAGCTTGTCCGCCACCTGCTCCATGAGCGAACGGCTTAGGAAACCGCGCTGGATGGTCGCCAGCATCTCCAGAGAGCGAAGGTCCTCGATATTCGAGTCCATGTTGTTCCTCATCGGAGCGGCGTCCATCACCCGCTGCTCCACTTTCATCAGGGCATAGGAAGCGTAGATCGGGCTTGCGATATTCAAATAGGCAATCGCCGCAACAATCCCTGCGATCAGAAAGAGGAGGATGATCCAGAAGTATTTTTTTATGGCGTCGAAAATACGCCGGAAATCAATCGAAATTCCTGCGTCTTCACCATCACCCGGCGCAATTTTACCGGCGCCATATCCAATCGGGGGTTGAGACCTCATTAAAATAGACTTTCCGGGACCATGATCATGTCCCCCTTTTCAATAACGAATTGCCGCCCTTGAGGCGTCATCAAGTTCACTTTGATATCGTAGATTTCTCCGCCCCTGTTCCGGGTCACCAGCACCTGGCGCAGGTTTCCGATTCGGGTATTGCCTTCGGCCATCGCTATCGCTGTCGGAAGCGTAACAATTTCTTCGCCGGGAATGTCGAAAGATCCGGGCTTGTTGACCTGCCCCAGCACGGAAAACCTCCGCGGAGCATATTCAATCACGCTTATGGTCAGTTGCGGGTTCACCAGAAAGCCGCCTCGCAGCTTGTCGGCGATTGCCTTCGAGGCATCTTCCACCGTCAGGCCGGCAATTCCGACCCGACCGACAAGAGCGATGTTGATGGTGCCGTCCTGCGCAACCCGCTGCTCGGTTTGCATGTCCGGCTCCTGGAATACATCCATTCGCACCAGATCGTTGGGACCGATTCGGTAATTGCTCGTGCGCGAGGCGACGGACAGGCCGGTGATCTTCTTTTCGACCACAGGCGCTGAACATCCGCCAATCGCACAGGCGGTCAAAGCCGCAACGGCTATACGCAAGGCATTAAACTTCAACCACATAGGCGCTCGCGGAATACCGGTTCACAAGATATGGACAACTGTGAACCAGAAATGAAGATACTTCCACCTAAAAAAAACGGGAGGCGATATCGCCTCCCGCTTCTTCAATATTGTTGATCTTCTCTAGACGGCCAACGCACCCGACAGGATGGACGCCTGATAGGGCGTCGGTGTCGGCGTCGGCGGGACATAATTCTGGACCTCTTTCTTCACTTGTCCGTTGATCTTTGCGACCTCCGAAGAGGACAGTCCCGACTTCTTTACCGTATTGACAACCGCCACCTGGAGTGCCACGGCGTTTTGCGACGCATTGGCGGGTTTGAGCTTCTTCAAGCCAATCTTGATCCACTTCTTCGCCTTTTTTGGATCGAGTTTGGTCAGCTTCAACACGAGCCCTTGGACTTGGTTGATTGCCGCCCCGGCATTAGGCAGCTTATTGAGGCGCTTGCTTAGTGAAGCGATCTTCTTCTGGTCCGAAGAGCTGGCGGCGTGAAGGCTCGCAGGCGCCAGGAAGAGTGCAGCGACTGACAATGTAAGAATCGCACCGAGTTTGGAGATCATGTGATGTGTTTGTTTTTTGTAAAGGTGTTCTGCAAAGCATCCGCCTTGCAGTCTCCGTGGGTAAAGCCTGCAACGTGCCAAGTCAACTAAAATAATCGAATTTTATCATAATATCATCCCAGCCGCGACCGTCTCGTTGCTTCCAGGATGAATGAGGATGAACGATCCCGTGATCCGGTTGCGGCGATATGCGTCGTGAATGAGGGGGACGGCGGTGCGGATCCCCACCCGACCGATGTCGTTCATCGCAAAGGAGCGCCCCCCCTCGACCTTGTGCAGGGTGTCGATGTCCACCAGATACCGGACGTGCTGGATCGCGGCCTGCGTTTCCCGGGTGGTGTGGCGCAAAACGTACTTGCCGCGTTCGGCCATCGGCGTCTGGGAAAACCAGCAAATCATTGCCTCGATATCCTGCGACACGAGGGGCGGATTATTCGCCTTCACGATCATGTCACCACGCGAAATGTCGATTTCGTTGGCGAAGGTGAGGGTGACGGATTGGGGGGCAAACGCCTCCGGCAACAAGCCGGCGTCGGTGTGGATCTCCTTTACCTGCGTCGTGAAGCCTGACGGCAGGATGGTAACGTCGTCGCCCGGTTTGAAGACGCCTCCGGCCACGCGCCCGGTGTAGCCGCGAAAATCGTGCCACTCGTTGGATTGCGGCCGAATGACCCACTGCACCGGGAGCCGGGCGTCCACGTGGTTGTGTTCGCCGCCGACATAGACGGTCTCCAGATGGTAGAGCAGAGAGGGACCCTGATACCATGGCATGCGATCGGATTTATCGACGACGTTGTCGCCATTGAGCGCACTGATCGGGATCGTGAGGATCTCGACAAGGTTGTCGAGGCGCGAAGCGAAGGCCTTGTATTCTTCGACGATGCCGTCGTAAACGGCCTGGTCGTAGTCCACGAGATCCATCTTGTTCACCGCGACCACGACGTGCTGGATGCGCAGCAGGTCCGCGATGAAGGAGTGCCGTTTCGTCTGCTCGATCACGCCCTTGCGCGCATCGACAAGGATGATGGCCAGGTTCGCCGTCGAGGCGCCGGTGACCATGTTGCGCGTGTATTGGATGTGGCCCGGCGTGTCGGCAATGATGAATTTCCGCCGCGGGGTGGCGAAGTAGCGGTAGGCCACGTCGATCGTGATACCCTGCTCGCGCTCGGCCTTCAGCCCGTCGGTCAGGAGCGCCAGGTTGACGACCGCATCGCCGCGCCGCCGTGAGCTCTCCTCGACCGCTGCAAGCTGATCCTCGAAAATGCTCTTGGAATCGTAGAGGAGGCGGCCAATGAGCGTCGATTTGCCGTCATCGACGGAACCGGCGGTGGTGAAACGAAGAATGTCCATGGTCTGGTGAATCGGGGATGGCGTATGGGGAATGACGTGACGCGCGCGCTCAACGCAATTTTCCATATTTCTAAAAATACCCCTCGCGTTTCCGGTCTTCCATCGCCGTCTCGGAACGCCGGTCGTCGGCGCGGGTGCCGCGCTCGGTCTGGCGGGAAGCGGCGACCTCTTCGATGATTTCCTCGATCGTGCGAGCCGCGGATTCGACCGCGCCGGTGCAGGTGGCATCGCCAATGGTGCGGAATCGCACCAGCTTTCGCTCCACGGTCTCGCCGGGCTGCACCGTCACGAAATCCGTGACCGCCAGCAGGCTGCCATTGCGCGCAAAGACATCGCGCTCGTGAGCAAAATAGAGGCTCGGCAATGGAATCTCTTCCCGCTGGATGTAGAGCCAGACGTCCATCTCGGTGAAGTTCGAAAGCGGGAAGACGCGGAAGTGCTCCCCCTCGTGCCTGCGGCCATTAAAGAGATTCCACAGCTCGGGGCGCTGGTTCTTCGGGTCCCATTGGCCGAACTCGTCGCGATGCGAGAAAAACCGCTCCTTCGCGCGGGCCTTCTCCTCGTCGCGGCGGCCGCCGCCGAGGCAGGCGTCGTATCGGTGCGCCTCGATCGTCGCGAGCAGGGTGACCGTCTGCAGCTTGTTGCGCGAGGCATTCACTCCCTTTTCCTCGGCCACGTCCCCCGCATCGATGGACTCCTGCACCGATCCGACGAGGAGTTCGGCGCCCAGCGCGGCGACGAATTCATCCCGGTAGGCGATCGTCTCCGGAAAATTATGGCCCGTGTCGATATGAACGAGGGGAAACGGCATCTTCGCCGGCCAGAAAGCCTTCCGCGCAAGATGCGCCATCACGATGGAATCCTTGCCGCCCGAGAAAAGCAGCGCCGGTTTGCGAAACTGCGCCGCCGTTTCACGCAGCACGTAAATGGCCTCGGCTTCCAGTTGATCGAGGTGGCTTAAATTGTAGTCAGGCATACGGATTCGGGGCCGCGAAGCAACGCTCAGGGCGCGCAAGGCATTTCTGAATTACGGACTCTTCGCGGGATCGAGGTTTTGGACTGATCGCGCCTTTTTGCGGCTCAGGCCGCATAGCGTTCACGCAAAATGGCGACCAGTCGAGCCGCGCATTCCTCCACGGATGACGCCGCAGTGTCCAGCACAAGATTCGCGCGCTCCGGTTCTTCAAATCCGCTGTCGCGACCCGTAAAATTCGCCAGGCCGCCCTCAGCGGCTTTCCTGTAGAGGCCCTTCGGATCGCGCGCGGCGCAGAGTTCGACCGGAGCCTTCACATAAACTTCAATGCAGCCGGAACCCACGATCTCCCTCGCCATCGCGCGAAACTCCTCCCGCGGCGTGATCAACGACACCAGAGTGATCACTCCCTGGCCCGCAAAAAGCTTCGCCACCTCGGCGGTGCGGCGCACGTTTTCGCGGCGGTCGTCATCAGTGAAACCCAGATTGGAATTAAGCCCGCTGCGCAGGTTGTCTCCATCAAGGATCACGGTGAACCGCCCCTCGGAATGCAGCATTCGCTCGGCGGCGGCGGCGATGGTCGATTTGCCGGAACCCGACAGGCCCGCGAGCCAGGCCACCACGCCATGCTGACCGAGCAGACGCTCCTTGGCAGCGGAGGGCAGGAAGCGGTGGAACTGCGTGTGGATATTCTCGGGCATGGTCACGGAACCCCGCGATTTCACGCCAGGAATTGTCCGCTGGCAAAAACAAATCTGCCCCCGCCGGGAATCGAACCCGGATTTAAGGTTTAGGAAACCTCCGTTCTATCCGTTGAACTACAGGGGCGTTTGCGTCCCTTTTGCCGCCGCCTGCGGATGCGAGTCAAGCTTCGGCGAACCCGCACCGCGTCACGACCGATCGGGACGAGCCTGATAGGCCCGCGGCTGAATGCCGGCTGACTTCTTGAACCACCGCGCAAAATAATTCTGCTCGGAGAATCCCAGCCCGCTCGCGACCTCGCCCACCGGCCGTCCCTCGCGCAGCAGCCGCCGGGCGCGCGCGAGGTGATGGGCGTCCCGATACTGCCGGAGCGTTTGGCCGGTGGCCGCCTTGAAGATGCGGTTGAGATAATCCCGCTGGTAACCGAGCTGGGACGCCAACGCGGCGATCGCCTCGCGCTGCGCCGGCGACTTCTCGAGCAGGCGATCGAACCTCCGCACGAACGAGGGCGTTTCCACGCTTCGCGCCGGCAGAACCCCGAGCTTGCGCAGCAGAATATCCGCAATGCGCAGGGCGGCTGCGCCGACCAGCAGGCGGCACCCGGCATCGCCCGGATCCGCCAGGCGCGTGAGGCTGGAAAGCTCCCTGCGGACCAAGCCGGCATCCGAGAGCGCGAGATGGGAGACAAGGACGCCGTGCCTCCGCGCGCCGCGCATTTCGCAGTCGATCACCAGACAGAGGGGCCGCCGGCCCGCCGCCTCCTTAAAGGAATGCGCCACACCAGGCGGGAGGAAGGCAATCGCGCCCGGGCCGATTTCCATCCGCCGTTCTCCGGCCACCATTGTCCCGCGACCGCTCAAGTAGCACAGAACCTGCGCAAAAGGATGGGCATGCCTCGCCAGGGCATCGACCTCGGGGAGGTGGCGGTTCAATCTCAGCCGCCGCAGCCGCAAGCCCGGCAGCGACACGCTCAATTCCTGCAAAATGAGAGGGCGGTAATTCTTCATGTTCGACCGGCCAGCCTAGGGAGACAAAAATAAAGTCGTTTTTGTGCTAATCCTCACGCGGAACGTGATAACGCACCCGCGCCGGATCTGCTACGAAAGAATCGAATGTCATCCCCTGCCGTTGTTCTTGTGACCGGTTCGAGCCGCGGGCTCGGCCGCGGAGTCGCCGAAGCGCTGGCCGCCGCCGGTTACAGCGTGGCCATTCATTACGCCAGCAATCGTGCCGCCGCGGAAGAGGCCGCCGCCGCCTGTCGGGCGCTGGCAACGGACCCCGGGCAGCAATTTGCCATCGTCGGAGGAAACGTCGGCGTCGCGGCGGACCGCGAGCGGATTTTTTCGGAGACCCTTTCGCAACTCGTCCGGCTCGACGCGCTCGTGAACAATGCCGGCATCGCGCCGCGCGAGCGCGCGGACCTCACCGAGGCAACCGAGGAAATCTTCGACGAGGTGATCGGCGTCAACCTCAAGGGCCCGTATTTTCTCTCGCAGCTCGCCGCGCGCCACTGGCTCTCGCAACCGGGCGCCTCGCGACTCGCGACCGGTTACAAATTGATTTTCATCAGCTCGCTTTCGGCGAACACCGCCTCGATCAATCGCGGCGAGTATTGCATCTCGAAGGCGGGCCTTGCCATGGCCACGCAGCTCTGGGCCGTCCGGCTGGCCGCCGAGGGCATCCAGGTGATGGAGCTGCGCCCCGGCATCATGGCGACGGACATGACCTCCGGCGTGAAGGGAAAATACGACCGACTGCTCTCGGAAGGCCTCGTTCCCCAGATGCGGTGGGGCACGCCGGGCGACGTGGGTCTCGCGGTGCAATCCATCCTCGCCGGCCAATTCCCATTTTCCACCGGCGACGCGATCAATATCGATGGCGGTTTTCACCTCCGTCGGCTGTAATTCCGCCGCCCCCGCCCCGCACCCTCGTCCATGATTCAAATCGACTCCACCCTCCAGCCCACCGCGCTCGAGCCGGCGCTGGCGCAAGTTTTCGATCTGGCCGCCGGAAAAATCCGCCGCCTCCAGGCCCGCTGGGATGCCGCGAAGGGCACGCCCGTCTTCACCGTGCAGGGCGCATACACGTCGCGCGGCTGGACGGAATGGACGCAGGGCTTCCAGTTCGGGGCGGCGTTGCTGCAATTCGACGCCGCGGACGACGAGGAATTTCTCACGCTCGGACGCCGCGCGACCGTGGACCACATGGCGCCGCACATCACGCACGTCGGCGTGCATGATCATGGATTCAACAACGTCAGCACCTACGGCAATCTGCTGCGCCTGATGAAGGAAGGCCGCATCGCCGCCAACGAGTGGGAGCGGAACTTCTACGAACTCGCGCTCAAGGCGACCGGCGCCGTGCAGGCCGCGCGGTGGACGCAGCTCGAGCCCGGCCTCGGCTACGTCTATTCGTTCAACGGCCCGCACTCGCTCTTCGCGGATACCATTCGCTCCATGCGCGCGCTGGCCGTGAGCCACGGACTCGGCCATCGATTGATGGGCGAAATGGATCGCGCGATCTCGCTGCTCGACCGCCTGCTTCAGCACGCCGGGACGACCGCGCGCTACAACGTCTATTTCGGCACGGGACGCGACTCCTACGACGTTCGCGGGCGCACCGCGCACGAGTCGATTTTCAACCTGAACGACGGCGCCTATCGCTGCCCGAGCAGCCAGCAGGGATATTCGCCGTTCACGACCTGGACGCGCGGGCTGGCCTGGATTCTTTGCGGCTATCCCGAGCAGCTCGAGTTTCTCGAAACCCTGCCGGCCGCGGAGTTCGAGGCATTCGGCGGCAAGGCGGCCGTGCTCGCCCGCTTTCTCGAGGTCGCGCAGGCGGTGGCCGATTTTTACATCGAGCAGACACCCACCGATGGCGTCCCGTATTGGGACACCGGCGCCCCGGGCCTCGCGCAGCTCGGCGACTATCTGGATCGCCCGGCCGAACCCTTCAATGCCCACGAACCCGTGGACAGCTCCGCCGCCGCGATCTCCGCGCAGGGCCTGCTCCGCCTCGGAAAATATCTCGCCGAACACGGCGACGCCGGCGCCGGTGCCCGCTACATGCAAGCCGGTTTCACGGTCGCCCGCACGCTCTTCACCGAGCCATATCTCTCCACCGATCCCGCGCACGAGGGCATCCTGCTCCACTCCGTTTATCACCGTCCCAATGGCTGGGACTACGTGCCGCCCGGGCAGTCCATCCCTTGCGGCGAATCCTCGATGTGGGGCGACTACCACGCCCTCGAACTCGCACTGCTCATCCGGCGCATCGCCAAAAACCAGCCCTACTACACCTTCTTCGGAGGCCTATGATCATCTCGGATCTCGCAACCATCCCCGGCCGGCGCTTCCCCGCCCGCCGCAAGACGCAAAACCTCGCCGGCGG
>JAQTOP010000133.1 GCA_028713285.1 Terrimicrobiaceae bacterium | reverse complement strand
TCGAACTCATTCAGTCTGAATTCGACGCGGGATTCCGCGAGGATTTGCTCGTTTTCGGACGAAATAATGAGCGAGCGTTGAATGAACGTGCCCTCGCCGCCGCACCAGCGCGACCACAGGCAGAGCTTGAAGAATGCGACCGGCAGCATCGGCGCCGGGATGACGGTGATGACGCCGACGAGCGTCTGCTGGCCGCTCATCTCCGCGCGCACATCCTCGCACAGGATGCTGGCTTGCAGGTCGGGCAGGATGGGGCTCATCGATGGGCGAAAAAAAGACCGAGCAGAAGCAGGCCGAAGAGGATGCGATAAATTCCGAAACTGACGAACGTGTGCGTCTGGACGTAGCGCAACAGCCACTTCACCGCGACGAAGGAGACCACCGCCGCGACGACGAAGCCGAGGCCGAGCAGGCCCCATTGCTCATGGCCGCCCTCCTTCAAGCCTTCGCGGATTTCCAACGCGCCCGCCGCCAGCATGGTGGGAATCCCGACGAGGAAGGAAAACTCGGTCGCCGCGACGCGGCCGGTGCCGAGCGCCATGGCGAAAATGATCGTGGAGCCCGAGCGCGATGCGCCCGGAAAGACCGCCGCCACGAGCTGCCCCACGGCCACGGCGATGACCACCGGCCAGGAGATGGAGTCTGCCGCGTGGCGGCCCTTCAGCGCCGCCTCGACGAGGATGAAGGCCACACCGCCCACGAGGAGCGCGATGGCCACCGGCAGATATTCCTCGGGCAGCTTGTAGCCGAGCTTCTTGAGCGCCATGCCGCCGACGCCGGTGATGAAAAACGCCGCAAGAATCTTGAGGGTCAGCAGGCGGCTCTCCGGTTCCCGCCAGCGCAACAGCATCGTGATGCGGTCGCGGAAAAGCGGAAGAACGGCGAGCACCGCGCCGCACTGAATCACGACATTGAAAAGGTCCGTCCTCTGGCCGCCCAGCCAGTGCTCGGCGACGAGGAGGTGGCCTGTCGAAGAGACCGGGATGAATTCCGTGATTCCCTCGATGATGCCGAGGATGACGACGATCAGCCAGTCCGGCAGCATCGGCTAAAAGGGATGGCGGCAGCGGAACGGCGCCGCGCTAGATGGCGTCTTCGTTCGTCTCTTCGGTGCGAATGCGAATGGCGCTCTCGACGGGCAGCACGAAAATCTTGCCGTCGCCGATCTTGCCCGTTTTCGCGGATTTGGAAATGGCGGCAACCGCCTTCTCCACGGCGCTGTCCGCTACCACCACTTCAAATTTTACCTTTGGGAGAAAATCGACCGTGTATTCGCTGCCGCGATAGATTTCGGTATGGCCCTTCTGACGCCCGAAGCCCTTTACCTCGCTGACGGTCATCCCTTCGATGCCCACTTCCGCGAGCGCCTCCTTCACGTCTTCCATCTTGAAAGGTTTAATGATCGCCTCGATTTTCTTCATATGCGGTGCTGTTGCCGTTTCGACCGAGTAAGCCGAGCGCACGAGAATTTGTAAATTGAAATCGTTGTGCGCGCAGGCGGATGCCCGTGCCGGAGTTGCACGGGGATTTTTTTTGGTGACAAGCGCGGCGTGCAGAAGGGAAGTTGGCGCGACGTATGAGCGATCAAGCCCTCTCAGGAAAAACCGGCGTCGTATTTGGTGTCGCAAACAAGCGCAGCATCGCATGGGCGATCGCGAAGGCGTGGCACAAGGCCGGAGCCAGGCTCATCTTCAACTACCAGGGCGAGCGGCTGCGCGAAAACGTTGAGGAACTCATCTCGGAGTTTGGCGCGGATACGCAGATGTTTCCCTGCGACGTGACGAATGACGCCGAGATCGAGGCGTTTTTCAGCCGCGTGAAGGAAGTCGCGCCGAAGCTCGACCTCCTGCTGCATTCGGTGGCGTTCGCGCCGAAGGAGGCGCTCGAGGGGGATTTCGTTTCCACGACTCGAGAGGCCTTTCGCGTCGCGCACGACGTCTCCGCCTATTCGCTCGTCGCGCTTTCGCGGGCCGCGGCGGAGTTCATGACCGATGGCGGAAGCATCCTCGCGATGACCTACTTCGGCGCTGTGAAAGTCGTGCCGCACTACAACGTGATGGGCGTCGCCAAGGCCTCGCTGGAAGCCAGCGCGCGCTACCTCGCAGCCGATCTCGGCGCCCGGAAAATTCGCGTGAATTGCATCAGCGCCGGCCCCGTGCAGACGCTCGCCGCGCGCGGCATCGCCGGCTTCTCCGCGATGCTCAAGCACTACGAGGAGCATGCGCCGCTCAAGCGCAGTTGCAGCCCGGACGAGCTGGGTCACACGGGCGTCTTTCTCGCGAGCGACGGCGCGGCGGCCATCACCGGGCAGGTGCTTTACGTGGACGGCGGCTACGAGATCATGGGCATGTGAACAAGCTTGCCGCGCTCAGGCGCAAACTGCGCGCCCGCCTTGGACCCGACGCCGTGCGCACCGCGCCGGGTGATCTCGATGCCGTGGCCGGCGACAAATGGTTCGCCGCGCGGCGGCCGGACATCGCGGTCTTTCCGGCATCCACGGAAGAGGCGAGCGCCGTCCTTGCGCTCTCGCATGCGGCCGGCGTGCCGGTGACCGCTCGCGGCGCGGGCTACGGTTATGTGGGCGGATGCGTCGCGCAGACGGGCGGGATCGTGCTCAGCACGATGCGAATGAACCGCATTCTCGAGATCGATTCGCGCGATTTTGTCGCGCGGGTGCAACCCGGCGCGCTGACCGGCGACATCCAGGCCCGTGCGCGCCGGAAGGGCCTGCTTTATCCGCCCGATCCCGCCAGCCTCAAGGATTGCAGCATCGGCGGGAACATCGCGACGAACGCCGGCGGCCCGCGCTGCCTTAAATACGGGGTGACGCGGAACTACGTGCTCGGGCTGGAAGTCGTGCTCGCGGACGGCGTTGTCGTGCGCCTCGGCGGGCGCACGCACAAGAACAAGACCGGCTTCGACTTGATCGGGATGTTCGTCGGCTCCGAGGGCCTGCTCGGCGTCGTGACCGAGGCGACGTTGCGCCTGCTGCCGCACCCGCCCGCGCGCGCCGCGCTCTCCGCGGGCTTTCCGACGATGCGCATGGCCGCCGCCGCGGTGCAGGCGGTTTTTCGGAATGGCTACCTGCCCGCTGCCGTGGAGGTGGCCGACCGATTCACGCTCGACGCGGGCCGGCGCGCGATGCCCGATGCGAACATCCCGCCGGGCCATGCGCATGTGCTCATCGAACTCGACGGCCAGCCGGCGAGCGTGCGCGGCGAGACGAAGGATCTCGCCCGGGTGCTGAGCGAGGCGCGGGCGACCCGCGTGGACGTCGCGCTCGACGAGGCATCGTGCGACAGGCTCTGGCAGCTGCGGCGCGGCTTCTCGGATGCGCTGCGGGCGACCGGCCTGACGAAGTTGAACGAGGACGTCGTGGTGCCGCGGGCGCGGCTGGTCGATCTCGTCGAGTTTGCCCGGCGGCTCGAAAAAGAATCCGGCTTTCCCGTCGCGTGCTTCGGACATGCCGGCGACGGGAACATCCACGTGAATGTGATGGCGGCGGACTACGGGAACCCGCAAGTGCGCGCCGATGTCGAACGCGTGCTCGACCGGCTGTTTGCAAAGGTGCTCGAGTGGGGCGGAGCGATCACCGGCGAGCACGGCATCGGCCTTGCAAAGCTGCGCTGGTGGAACGACGCGCTGTCGTCGGAGAATCGGGCGCTGCACGCGACCATCAAGCGCGCGCTCGATCCGCGCGGGTTGTTGAATCCCGGCAAGTTCGTCTGATCACCGATCGGCCGGCGCATTTTGAATGTCGGGCGCGGCTCCCGGCAGCGTGGTGCGGGCGCCCATGCCTTGATTTCGAATGCGGACGAAATCCATAAATTTGCGCGCGGGCATGGGATGGCCGAAATACCAGCCTTGGGCGTATCGCACGCCGCGCGCCTTGAGATATTCCGTCTGGTATCCCTGTTCGACACCTTCGGCGATGATTTCCAGATCGAGTGAATTCGCGATGCGGATGATCTGATCCACGAGGCCGGAACTCTCAGTGGGACTCGATATGCCATCCACGAAGGCCTTGTCCACCTTGAGAAAATCGAGGGGAAAGCGCTGGAGATAACTCAGGCTCGAGTAGCCGGTGCCGAAGTCGTCCACCGCGAGCCGGGCGCCGGTCGCGGCCAGGCCGTTCATGACTGCGCGGGCGACGGCATCATCATCGACGAGCCCGCGCTCGGTAATTTCGAAAATCAATTGCGCGGCGGGCAGGGCAGTCTGCGTGAGCGTGGCGACGGAGTCGATGATCCGCGTGGTGGCGAAATGCTGGGGCGCGAGATTGATGGTGATATGAATCGCCGGGTCGTCGTGGAGCATCGAACCGAGCGAGACGGCGATTTTTTTCAACAGCACGTCCGTCATGGGCAGGATGAGGCCGGTGCGTTCGGCGATGGCGATGAATTCGCCGGCGGGAATCATGCCGCGTCGCGGGTGGTTCCAGCGGAGAAGCGCCTCCGCGCCGATGCAAAGGTTCGTCGAGAGATCGATGATCGGCTGGTAGTGGACGTCGATCTCGTCGAATTTCACGGCCTCGCGCAGGTCGGATTCCAGCGATTGCGTGCGTTTCGCCACGCGAATCACGAGGCCGGACAGAAGGGCGGATACGACAATGCCGCCGACCGCGGACTCCGCGGCGCTTCGCGTCCATTTCGCGGTCACCACCGAGCTGTCGGCGGCCGTCATCGAATAGATCGGATATTTTTTTGAATGCGACACGCGAACGAGCTGGCCATCGCGCCATTGGAGGCCGTTCCCAGGCGAGAGGTCGGCATGCCGCGGCGCGGCGACGCCTTCTTTGCCGAACGCGGTGAGAGACCATTCGCCGTCGTGGCACAGGAAAACGCGGCAGCCGGATTCGCGGGCGTAGTGGTCAAAAAACTCATTGAGGAGATCGGGATTGATCAATCCTTCGACCGCAAGGCCCTCGGCGAAGGAATAGACGATCACCAGCGATTTCGTCGGAAGTCCGCGCGCGTCCGGCTGCACCTCGATGGCGCCGGGCGGGGGAAGCCGCTTCGCCCGTGGAGCCGGTGTTGCCCCAGGCTGATCGTAGAAACGGTCGCTCGCGCAGAGCAATCGATTGTTGTCGCGAATGGCGATGGCCTGCACGTAGCGATCAAGAAAGACCGCCTGCCGCAGCGTGCCGATTGTCGTATTGTCCACGCGGCCATGTGTGATGCCCGCCACTTTGCGCAGCGTGCTGCCGACCGTATCGAGCACCGAGTCCGTGCGCAGAACGGCACCCGAGCCAACGAAATCCAACTCGTGATCGACCTGCGACACGCTCTGACGGAAAGCGTATCCGAGAAAGAGCAGCGGCGGGAGGATGCCTGCCAGCACCGCAAGAATATAAAGCAGGCGAATGGCAGTCCGATTCCGCATTTCGCGAATCCCTAGCAAACGCGCACTATCTCGAACACAATAAAAGCGCACGGAGCTTGATTCTGAGCGGTTCACAGCGGGACGGCGTTTTTATTCGCCGAATCGGCCGCGGCTTGCTATGCGACACACCGTGAAATTGAGAGTGCCCTCGCGCGACCTCCGAAAGCCCCGCCCG
>JAQTOP010000045.1 GCA_028713285.1 Terrimicrobiaceae bacterium | reverse complement strand
CCGCGGACGAAGTCGCCGCGCTCGTGCGCGAGGCCATCGCCGAGGCGGGGGCTACCTCGCGCAAGGAAATGGGCGCGGTGATGAAAATCGCGAGCGCGAAGGCGGCCGGCCGCGTGGATGGCAGGACTCTCAGCGCCGAGGTGCAAAAGCTGCTTGCCTGAATGGCCGGGGCCGACGACGCAGCGCCGCTCAGCGCGGTGATCGTGGCGGCGGGATCGAGCCGCCGGATGGGATTTGACAAAATCCTCACGCCGCTTGGCGGCGAGCCGCTCATCCGGCATACGGTGCGCGCCTTCGAGCAGTGCGCCGCGGTGCGCGGGATCGTCATCGTGTGCGCGCGCGACCGCGACGCCGACGTGCGCGCCGCGCTGGCCGATGCGCGCAAGATCGCGGCAATCGTGCCCGGCGGCGAAGCGCGCCAGGAGTCGGTCTGGAATGGCCTCGAGGCGCTCGCGGATTCCTCCGCGGAGTTTGTCGCCGTGCATGATGCCGCGAGGCCGCTCGTCACGCCGGCTCTCATTGCCCGCTGTCTCGATGCCGCCATCGCGCATGGCGCGGCGGCGGCGGCGGAGCCGGCGACCGACACGCTGCAGCGCGCGGACGAGGCGGGATGTTGCGCCGGAGTCGTCGAGCGCGAGGGTTTGTGGCGCATGCAGACGCCGCAGATTTTTCGCCTCGCGGAGCTGCGCCGGGCGATGGAGGCCGTGCGCACGGCGGGGGTGAACGTAACGGACGAAACCTCCGCGCTGCGGCGGCTGGGCGGCGGGGTGTTTCTTGTGGAGAATTCCGATTGGAACTTTAAGGTGACGTTCCCCCGCGACGTGGCGGTGGCGGAATTCATCCTCCAATCCCGCGCGGCGGCCAGTTTGACGTGAACATTCAGCTATCGAAACTTTCCAATGGCATCCGCGTGGTGACGTGCGAGATGCCGCACGCGCAGTCCGCGACCTTCGGAATCTGGGCGGCGGTCGGCGGCCGGCACGAGCCCGCGCGGCTCACCGGCATTTCGCACTTCATCGAGCACATGCTTTTCAAGGGCACGCGCCGCCGCACGGCACGGCAGATCGGCCAGGAGGTCGAGGCGGTGGGCGGCTATCTCAACGCGACGACCACGCACGACCACACCGTCTATTACGGCGCGGCGCCGGCGGATCATTTCAACCGCCTGAGCGCCGTGCTGTGCGACATGGTGCTCGAACCGCGCTTCGCGGCGACGGACATTCGGCGCGAGCGCGCGGTGATCGCCGAGGAGATTCAGATGTATCACGACGAGCCCTCCGAACTCGTGCAGGAACTGCTGTGGGAGGAACTCTGGCCGGATCACGCGCTCGGCCGCCCGCTCACCGGCACGCTCGAGAGCATCGCGGCGCTGCGGCGGGACGACCTGCTCGCCTACCGCGCGACGCACTACCAGGCGGGCAACACGGTCGTGAGCGCGGCGGGCCGCATGCGCCACGGCGACGTGCTGGCGCGCGTCGAACGGCTGCTCGGCGCATTGCCCCGGGGACGCCGCAGCCGCGCATCCGCTCCGCCGGAGCTGACGCGGGGGCCGCGCATTCGCGTGATCGAGCGGGAGACGCAGCAGGTGCATGTGGCCTTCGCCGTGCCATGCTGCGCGATGCACAACGAGGATCGCTACGCCACGACGCTGCTCAACGTTTTGCTGGGGGGCAATGTGAGTTCGCGATTGTTCCAGGAGCTGCGCGAGAAGCGCGGGCTGTG
Organism: Terrimicrobiaceae bacterium; assembly: GCA_028713285.1. Classification (GTDB taxonomy): domain Bacteria; phylum Verrucomicrobiota; class Verrucomicrobiia; order Chthoniobacterales; family JAATET01; genus JAATET01. The sequence goes on along the minus strand of JAQTOP010000045.1, from coordinate 24,172 downwards.
CTATTCGGTGAGTTCCAACCTGAGTCAATACGAGGACGCGGGCGTTTTGAATTTCTACATCGGCCTCGACGCGAAGAATCTCGAAAAGGCCCTGCGCCTGCTCTGCCGCGAATTCAAAAAACTGCGCGACGAGCCGGTGCGCGCGGCGGAATTGAAGCGGGCGAAGGAATACGCCATCGGCTCGAGCCGCATGGCGCTCGAGCGCACGTCGGCGCAGAATTCCCGCATCGGCGCCTCGACGCTTTTCCACGGCCGGGTGCTGGATGCCGAGGACGTGCATGCGCGGCTCCGTGCGACGGATGCGGGGGAGCTTCAGCGGGTCGCCGGCGGGTCGCTGCGCCCGCAGCGCATGACGATGACCGTGATCGGTGCGATCCCGGAGGCGACGCCGATTGCGACCTGGCTCGAATGATTCGCTGAATGGATCGCATGCGCATCCTGATCATCGATGACGAGAAAAACATCCGGCGCATGCTGGTGACGGCGGTCGAATCCATCGGGCACGAGGCGATGGCGGCATCCACCGGCGCGCAGGCGATCGACGAGCTGAAAGCCGGGAGATTCGATGCGGCTTTCCTCGACTTGAAGCTTGGGCAGGAGAGCGGTCTGGATCTGCTGCAGGAGCTGCTGCGGATTTCTCCGCGCCTGGCCGTGGTGATGGTGACGGCGTATGCCTCGCTCGAAACCGCGGTCGAGGCGATGCGGCGAGGGGCTTTCGATTACCTGCCGAAGCCCTGCACCCCGGATCAAGTGCGCCAGGCGCTCGCGCACATCGAGAGAACCCGCCGGCTCGAATCCCGGGTCGCGGAGTTGGAATCGCGCCTGGCGTCGAATGGTCCGGAAGTCGATCTGGAAACCAAATGCCCGTCGATGCAGAAGGCGCTCGACGTCGCATTCAAAGCGGCCGACAGCGACGCCACCGTGCTGCTGCTGGGCGAAAGCGGAACGGGAAAAAGTCTGCTCGCGAGGGCCATTCACCAGCGGAGCCCGCGCCGCGGGGCGGCCTTCGTCACGGTGAGTTGTCCCAGCCTGTCGCGCGAGCTGCTCGAAAGTGAACTTTTCGGCCACGTCAAAGGCGCATTCACCGGCGCCCATAGCGAGACGAAAGGGAAAGTGGCGGCGGCGGAGGGAGGAACGCTCTTTCTTGATGAGATCGGTGAGCTGCCGATGGAAATCCAGGCGAAGCTGCTGCGATTGCTGCAGGAGCGTGAATACGAGCGGGTCGGCGAGGCAAAGGCGCGCCGCGCCGACGTGCGGGTGGTCTCCGCGACGAATCGCGACCTTGGCGACGCGATTCGCGACGGGAAATTCCGCGAAGATTTGTTCTACCGTTTGAACGTCATCGCCGTGCGGCTTCCCCCGCTGCGAGAGCGGGTGAACGACATCGAGCGACTTGCCGCCCTGCATTTGAAATCCCTGGCTTCGCATTCCGGGAAGCCGGACCGGGTTTTTTCGCCTGGTGCGATCAAGGCGCTGCGGAGCTATGCCTGGCCGGGAAACCTGCGGGAGCTGCGCAACGTCATCGAGCGGGCCGTGATCTTGAGCGAAGGCGCATGCATCGAGGCGGGGGATCTCTCGGACACGATTCATCCCGCCTCCGAAGTCCGCCTCGGGGGACGTTTCACCTTCGAGGAAATCGAGGCCGAGCATATTCGCCGGCTGATTGGCAACACGCGGTCGCTCGAGGAATCCGCCGCCATTCTCGGGGTTGATCCCGCGACGCTTTACCGGAAGCGAAAGCGGCTGTAGCGCTCCGCGATTTCCATCGTGCAAAATTGCACGGCTCGACCGGGCCGGATCGTGCGGTCCTGCACGATGTGTGAATTGGAGCGCCTTCCATAGAGATTCGTAACATCCATTTAATAAGTATGTTACGCAGATAGGGAAAAGTTGGTATCCCTCCAGCTAAAGGAAGAACTCATGAATCGAGAATTTTCCTTCGCGCCGCCAGTCCGAGCTTTCGTCGTGAAAGCCGCCATGAACGGGAGGTCCTAGTCAGGTCATTCGACGAGTGCCAGATTTGGGGGAATGAAGCGACGCATCTTCCTCGGGCTTGCTCCGATCTTCGTTCTGATCCTGGCGATGGGCGCCTATGCCATCCTGCTTTTTACAAAACTCGGAACCCGCGTGGACGTCATTCTGCGCGAAAACTTCCGCAGCGTGCTCGCCGGTCAGCAGATGAAAGAGGCCGCTGAAAGAATGGATTCCGCCTTGTTCTTTTCGCTCGTTGGCGAGGAGGACCGCAGCCGGCGCCTTTACGCCCAGAATCTTCCCATCTTCAAGGAAGGCCTCCGGACGGAGTTGGGGAATATCACCCTTCCCGGCGAGGATGCGCTGGCCGGCAGGATTCGGCGGCTTCACGAGGAATATACCGCGGAGGCCGATGCGTTCTGGAAGATCGGCGACTTGAACAAGCGCCGCGAAATCTATTTCGGCCGGATGCTCCCAATGTTCACGGAGATCAAGGACAGCGCGCAGGAAGTCATCCACGTCAATCAGGAGAACATGCAAAAGGCGGACCGCGATGCTCGCGAACTCAGCGCCCGATCCGCCCGCTACATGGCATTCGCGAGCATCATCGGCATCGCGGTGGCGATTTTTTTCGCCACGCGGATGCAGAAATCGATTCTCGATCCGATCCAGGCGCTCACCGCCGTTTCGAAGGAGCTTGGTGAGGGCAGGCTCGACCAGGTCGTGCCGGTGGCCTCGCGCGACGAGCTCGGCCAGCTCGCCGACGCATTCAACAAGATGGCCGCGAGGCTGCGAGCCTACCGGCAGGCGACCGGCGATCAGATTTCGCAGGCGCGGCAGATGACGGAGATCACGTTTTCCGCGTTTCCCGATCCGATTATCGCCCTGTCGCCGGACGGTGTGATCAACTTCACGAACCCGGCTGCCAACGCATTGTTCCCGAGGCTGGGCTCGGCGGCGAGGCTCCCCGGGCCCGTGCAGGAGCAGATTTCGAGCGTGCTACAGGGCGGGCCGGACTATCTGCCAACCAGCTTCGAGAAGACCGTGATCCTGCGCGCGGACGACAAGGAAATCTTCCTGCTTCCGCGGGTCATCGGGGTGCGCGACGACACGGGCGCATTGTTCGTTGCCGCGGTGATCTTGCAGGATGTCACCCGGCTGCGCCTGCTCGATGAGGTGAAGGGCAACCTCGTTTCCACGGTCAGCCACGAATTGAAGACTCCGCTGACGAGCGTGCGGATGGGATTGCACCTCCTGCTCGAGGAACGGATTGGCCCATTGAACCCGAAGCAAACCGAGTTGCTGCTCGCCGCGCGCGAGGAGTCCGAGCGGCTGCTTCGCATGATCAACGATCTCCTCGATCTGGCGAGGCTGGAGTCCGGGCATTTGAATCTCGACGTCGAGGGCACCCCGGCCGGCGACCTCGTGCGCGCGGCCGCGCAGGATCTCGAGACGCTTGCGGAAACCCGCGGCGCCCGCCTCGTGGCCAGAATCGGATCGCAGCTTCCGAAAGTGCGGGTCGATTCGCGGCAGATCGCTCACGTTTTTTCGAATCTCGTTTCGAATGCCGTGAAGCACTCGCCGCGCGGCGAGGAGATCGCGTTGGAAGCCGCCCTGCATGACGGAAGGGTGCGTTTCTCCGTCATCGATCACGGCAAGGGAGTGCCCCGGCATCTGCAACCGCAAATCTTCGACCGCTTCTTCCGCGTGCCTGGGGAAGAATCGACCGGCGCGGGCCTGGGGCTCGCCATTGCGCGCGAGATCGTGACCGCCCACGGCGGGAACATCGGCGTGCAAAGCGACGGACGCAGCGGCAGCGAGTTTTACTTTGAGCTGCCGCCGGAACCCGATGCGAGGGACGCGTGAAACGAGGTCCAACAACTAAAAACCAAACCCACCATCATGACTGACGTCCTCTACATGCTGTCCACCCTCGCCTTCTTCGGCCTGATGATCGCCTTCATCCGGGGCTGCGAAAAGGTCTAACCCCGCCACCGCTTATGGAAAACACCATCGTCGGAATCATCGCCCTCGGGCTGATCGTCTATCTCATCTTCACAATCATTCGCCCGGAGAAATTTTAACTCGCACTACTCATGAATAGCTCAGGTTGGATTCAACTCATCCTCTATGTCGGCGTCCTGCTGGCCATCACCAAACCGCTCGGCCTCTACCTCTGCCGCGTGCTCGACGCGAACGGGAAAACCTTCCTCGACCCCGTCTTCAAGCCGCTGGAGCGGCTCACCTACAAACTGATTGGCGTCGATCCGAAGCAGGAGCACGACTGGAAGCGTTACGCCGCCGCGATGCTGCTCTTCAGCCTCGTCTCGATGCTCTTCACCTACGCGATCCTGCGTTTGCAGGCGATGCTCCCCCTGAACCCGCAGAAGCTTGGCGCCCTGAGCGAGCACCTCGCGTTCAACACCGCCGCCAGCTTCACCACGAACACGAACTGGCAGAGCTACGGCGGCGAGGGCACGATGTCCTACCTCTCGCAGATGGTCGCGCTGACCATTCACAACTTCGTCTCCGCCGCCGTCGGCATCGGCATTGCCGCCGCACTCGTCCGCGGCATCGCGCGGCACACGGCGGCGACCATCGGGAATTTCTGGGTCGATCTCACCCGAGTCACCTACTACCTGCTTCTGCCGATCTGCGCGGTTCTCGCGCTCGTCCTCGTCTCGCAGGGGATGATTCAGAACTTCAAGCCCTTCGACTCCGCTGCGCTGGTGGAGCCATTCACCGTCCAGGTGCCGCAGGTCGATGCCGGCGGAAACGCGGTGAACGGTCCCGACGGCAAGCCCGCGATGACCGATCAAAAAATCGATACGCAGACCATCGTGCAAGGGCCGATGGCCTCGCAGGTCGCGATCAAGATGCTCGGCACAAACGGAGGCGGCTACACGAACGCCAACGCGGCGCAGCCCTTCGAGAATCCGACTCCGCTCTCGAACTTCCTGGAAATTCTCGCAATCTTCGCGATCCCCAGCGCGCTCACCTACTACCTCGGCCGCATGGTGAAAAACCAGGGCCACGGCTGGGCGGTTTGGGCCGCAATGTTCGCGCTCTTTCTTGCCGGCACGCTCGTCTGCTGGCACTACGAGGCGGCTGGCAACCCGAACTTCGCCGCGCTGGGCATCGATCCGGCCGATGGCAACATGGAGGGCAAGGAAGTTCGCTTCGGCATCTTCAATTCCGCGCTCTTCGCGACGATTACCACCGACGCTTCCTGCGGCGCGGTGAACTCGATGCACGACTCCTTCACGCCGCTTGGCGGACTCATTCCCATGCTGAATATCCAGCTCGGCGAGGTCGTCTTCGGAGGCGTCGGCGCGGGCCTCTACGGCATGCTCATCTACGTCGTCATCGCCGTCTTCATCGCCGGACTCATGGTGGGCCGCACCCCCGAGTATCTCGGCAAAAAGATCGAGCCCTACGACATGAAGATGGCCTCCTTTGTCATTCTCGTCCTCGCGTTCTCCATCCTCGGCTTCACCGCCTGGGCAAGCGTCAGTCCGATGGGCCTGCCCGACGCCGCCGGCAAGGCAACCGATGGCACGAACAACGCCGGCCCGCATGGCTTCAGCGAAATGCTCTACGCTTACAGTTCATGCACCGGTAATAACGGCAGCGCCTTCGCGGGCCTCACTGCGAACGCGCCCTGGTATGACACCACGCTCGGCCTCGCAACGCTCTTCGGACGTTTCGCGATGATCGTGCCGATCCTCGCGCTGGCAGGTTCACTCGCTCGCAAGAAACTTGTGGCGGAAAGCGCCGGCACCTTCCCCGTCTCCGGTCCGCTCTTCACCAGCCTGGTCGTCGGCACCGTGCTCCTCGTGGGCGCGCTCACGTTCGTTCCGGCGCTCGTGCTGGGCCCCGTCGTCGAGCACTTCCTTATGCACGCCGGAAAGCTGTTCTAGGCCAATGCTCAAACAATAACCAACACCTCTCTACTTCCTAATATGGCTGCAAAAACTCATTCCATCTTCGATCTGGCGATCATCGCCCCCGCGATCGGCGAGTCATTCAAGAAACTCAATCCCCGCCACATGATCGGCAATCCGGTGATGTTCGTCACCGAGGTCGGCGCGGTGATTACCACCGTGCTGCTCTTCACCGGCGGCCAGGGCGCATCGTTCGGCTTCCTGCTCCAGATCACGCTCTGGCTGTGGTTCACCGTCCTCTTCGCCAACTTCGCCGAGGCGATGGCGGAAGGCCGCGGCAAAGCCCAGGCCGATACCCTGCGCAAGGCAAGGACCGAAACCATGGCGAACCGTCTCCGGCCCGATGGCAAGCTGGAGGAAATTCCGTCGAGCAGGCTCCGCAAGGCTGACGTCGTGATCGTGAAGGCCGGAGAGTTCATTCCCGGCGACGGCGAGATCATCGAAGGTGCAGCGACCGTGGACGAATCGGCGATCACTGGCGAATCCGCGCCCGTCGTCCGCGAGAGCGGCGGAGATCGCAGTGCTGTCACTGGCGGCACGCGGGTGCTCTCCGACGTGATTAAGATCCGCATCACCGCCAATCCTGGCGAAACCTTTCTCGATCGCATGATCGGCCTGGTGGAAGGCGCGAAGCGGCAGAAGACGCCGAATGAAATCGCGCTCACCATCCTGCTGTCCGCGCTGACGATTATCTTCCTGATCGTGCTCATGTCGATGAAGGCGTTCGGCACTTACCAGAGCGTCGATTTCTCGATCACCGTGCTCGTTGCGCTGCTGGTGTGTCTTATTCCCACGACCATCGGCGGCCTGCTGAGCGCCATCGGCATCGCGGGCATTGACCGGCTCGTGCAAAAGAATGTGCTGGCGATGAGCGGACGCGCCGTGGAAGCCGCCGGCGACGTGGACGTGCTGCTGCTCGACAAGACGGGCACGATCACGCTCGGGAATCGCCATGCCACGGAGTTCTTCCCGGCGCCCGGCGTCACGAAGGAAGCTCTCGCCGAAGCCGCCCAGCTTTCCTCGCTGGCCGACGAAACGCCTGAAGGCCGCAGCATCGTGGTGCTGGCGAAAGAGAAGTATTCGCTGCGTGGACGCGAGCTGCACGAGCTGCCGCACGCCACGTTTATCCCCTTCACAGCACAGACCCGCATGAGTGGCGTGGACATCGACGGCGCGCAGTATCGCAAGGGCGCGGCCGAGCAAGTGGCGAAGTTCACAGGGCGCAGTCTCCCCGAGCCGGTCCTTGCCGATGTGAACAAGATTTCCGGCCTGGGCGGCACGCCCCTGGTCGTCGCGGTGAGCGACAAAGTGCTCGGCACGATCTACCTGAAGGACATCGTCAAAGGCGGGCTCGCCGACCGCTTCGAGCGCTTCCGCGCGATGGGCATTCGCACGATCATGATCACCGGCGACAACCCGCGCACGGCCTCGGCGATCGCGAAAGAAGCGGGCGTCGATGACTTCCTCGCCGAAGCCACACCGGAACAGAAGCTCGCCCTCATCCGCAAGGAGCAAGAGGCTGGCCATCTGGTGGCCATGACCGGCGATGGCACGAACGACGCGCCGGCGCTTGCCCAGGCCGACGTCGGCGTCGCCATGAACACCGGCACCCAGGCCGCGAAGGAAGCCGGCAACATGGTCGATCTCGACTCGAACCCGACGAAGCTCATTGAGGTCGTCGAGATCGGCAAGCAGCTCCTCATCACCCGCGGCGCGCTCACGACATTCAGCATCGCGAACGATGTGGCGAAATACTTCGCGATCATCCCGGCGATGCTCGTCGTTACCTTCCCCCAAATCTCGCCGCTCAACATCATGCGCCTGGCCTCGCCGCAGAGCGCCATCCTCAGCGCGGTCATCTTCAACGCCCTCGTCATCATCCTGCTCATCCCGCTCGCGCTGCGCGGCGTGAAGTTCCGCCCGCTCGGCGCGGCGAAGATCCTCCAACGCAACCTGCTCATCTACGGCGTTGGTGGTGTCATCATCCCGTTCATCGGCATCAAGGCCATTGATCTCGTCATCGCCGCGCTGCACCTCGCCTAACTCCGCAACCTGACTCACCCAAATGAAAACCATAGCCAAAGACATCCTCGCCGCCCTTGTTTCGACTCTGCTCTTCGCCGTCGTCCTCTGCGGCCTCTACCCGGTCGTGATCTGGGGCCTCAGCCAGTTGCTCTTCCCGCACCAAGCCAACGGCAGCCTCATCGAGAGCGCCGACCGCCGAATCCTCGGCTCGGAATGGCTCGGGCAGAATTTCACCGCCGCGAAGTATTTCCACCCGCGCCCCTCCGCCGCCGGAGCCAACGGCTACGACGCCGCCAGCTCCAGCGGCTCGAACCTCGGTCCGACCTCGCAAAAGCTGATCGACGCCGTGAAACAGCGCGTCGCGGACTACCGCAAGGAAAACGGGCTCGCCGCCGAGGCGCTCGTTCCATGCGACGCCGTGACGTCGAGCGGCAGCGGCCTCGACCCGCACATCAGCGTGAAGAATGCGCTGCTCCAGGCGTCGCGCGTCGCCACGGCGCGCGGCCAGAGCATGGAAGCCGTGAAGACGGCCATCGCGAAGTTCACCGACGCGCCTTCACTCGGCATCCTCGGTGAGCCCGGCGTGAACGTGCTCAAGCTAAATCTCGCCCTCGAAGGCTCGATTCGTGATTAGTTGACGCCCATGGAAAGCCAGGCTCCCAGCGCGCGGGCGAGATCGGAGGATTTCCTCTCCCTTATCCGCAGGCAGCAGACTGGAAAGCTGAAGATTTATCTCGGGGCGTGTCCCGGCGTGGGCAAAACCTACGCCATGCTCGCCGAGGGCAATCGCCTCAAGCGCAATGGCGTGGACGTCGTCATCGGCTACGTGGAGCCGCACGAACGCGCCGAGACGAGCGCGCAGATTGGCGATCTCGAGATCGTGCCGCCGCGCGAGAGCAGCTACCATGGGATCACCCTGCGCGAGATGGATGTCGATGCCGTCATCGCCCGCAAGCCGACCGTCGTGCTCGTGGACGAGCTGGCCCACACGAACGCGCCCGACAGCCGGAATGCCAAGCGCTACGAAGACATCAAGGATCTGCTGCGCGCGGGCATCAATGTGATCTCGACGGTCAATATCCAGCATTTCGAGTCGCTGTATAATTTCGTCGAGGAAGCGACGGGGGTGCGTGTGAAGGAGCGCGTGCCGGACGAGATCATCGCCGAAGCGGACCAGATCGTGAACATCGACCTGCCGGCCGAGGATTTGCAGGAGCGGCTCGAGACGGGAAAAATCTATCCACGGGAGCGCATCGAGGCCGCGCTCGCCAATTTTTTCACCAAGAAGAATCTCACCCGGCTGCGCGAAATGACGTTGAGCGAGGCGGCCAATTTCCTCGACCGTCAGCAGAGGCAGAGTTCCGATTCCGAGCGGCAGGTCAGCGCGCTTGGCAACGTGATGGTGGCCATCAGCAGCCTCGGGCCCGATCCCGGCCGGCTCCTGCGAAAGGCGGCTCGCTTCGCGGCCCAGCTCAATGCCCAGTGGTATGCGGTCTATGTGCGAACGCCGCGGGAATCCGCCGTGCGCATCGATGCCGAGGCCCAGCGCCGCGTCGCCGACACCCTCGAGACGGCCCAGAAAATGGGCGGCCTCGTCATCTTGCTCAAACAGGAGGACGTGGCCCAGGCGCTCATTGCCTTCGCCCGCGAATACGGCATCACGCACATTGTCCTGGGCCGGCGGCGTTCGACACGATTCTGGAAGCCGTGGACTCCGACCCTCCAGGAGCAGCTTCTCAGCGCATTGCCCGACGTGGACTTGATCGTGGTCTGACGAACATTCCAGCTCGCGGAAACAGCAAAAAGCCCCGGCGCGAACCGGGGCTTTCTGGATCCGAATGTTTTCGCCTGAAGTGCCGCTTACGCGCGTTCGACCTGCCAGTATTCCAGCTCCACGGGGGTGTCGCGCCCGAAGATGCTGACGGAGACACGCAGCTTGCCGCGCACGGGGTCGATCTCCTCGACGATGCCGTTTTGGTTTTGGAAAGGGCCGTCGGCCACCTTGACCTTGTCGCCGACTTCGAACTCGATCTTCGGCTTGACGTTGTCGTCGCGCTCCTGCATCTGCGCGAGCATGCTCTCGACTTCTTTCTTGCGCATCGGGATCGGGCGATCCTTGGCCCCGGCAAAGCCGATCACGCCGGTGGTCTCGCGGATGAAATACCAAGTGCGATCCACGAGCTGATTATCGTCGTCCAGCAGGTGCATGTTCACGATGATGTAGCCGGGAAAAAACTTGCGAGTCGTCTCGGTCTTCTTACCGCGTTTGATTTCCTGCACTCGCTCGGTGGGGATGAGCGCCTCGAAGACGACATCCTCCATCTCCTCGCTCTTGATGCGTTTCTTGATGTTCTCGAGCACCTTGTTCTCCTGACCGGAGAGCACATGCACGACATACCATTGTTCGCGTGGGGCCAGACTCATGGATACAACCTCAGGACCTCGTCAGGAAATTGACGATATTAATCAAAATGACATCGAAGAACGCAATGTAGCCGCCGACGATCAGCATCGCGATGAGCACGACGACGGTGGAATCCCACAGCTCCTTGTAGCGCTTGAAGCCCTTTTCCGCAGGGTCCCAGGGCCACGAAGCCTTCGCCAGCTCGGTGCGAACCTCGGATGTGAAGCGTCCTACTTTTCCAAACATGGAGCGTCAAATATTGCGGGTGATGCGATTGCGGATGTTTGGAAAACAGGCCAGGAGGGACTCGAACCCCCAACAAACGGTTTTGGAGACCGCTACTCTACCAATTGAGCTACTGGCCTATCTTAGAAACGGGACTCGATTATTCGACGATCTCCGACACGCGTCCGGCGCCAACGGTGCGGCCGCCCTCGCGGATCGCGAAGCGGATGGTCTTTTCCATGGCGATGGGCGTGATGAGCTCGACTTCGATCGAGACGTTATCGCCGGGCATGACCATTTCCACTCCGTCCGGGAGCTTGATGGAGCCGGTGACGTCCGTCGTGCGGAAGAAGAACTGCGGGCGGTAGTTCGAGAAGAACGGCGTGTGGCGCCCGCCTTCCTCCTTCGAGAGGACGTAGATCTCCGCCTTGAATTTCTTGTGGGGCTTGATCGTGCCGGGCTTGGCGATGACCATGCCGCGCTCGATGTCGTCCTTCTTGGTGCCGCGGAGCAGCAGGCCGACGTTGTCGCCCGCGCGCGCCTCGTCGAGGAGCTTGCGGAACATTTCGATGTCGGTGACGGTCGTCTTCGTGGTGGGGCGAAGGCCGACGAGTTCGACTTCCTCCATTTTCTTGAGGATGCCACGCTCGACGCGACCGGTGGCGACGGTGCCGCGACCTTCGATGTTGAACACGTCTTCAATCGGCATGAGGAAGGGCTGATCGACCGGGCGCTCGGGGAGCGGGATGTAGTCGTCCACGGCCTTCATGAGCTGGGCGATGCAGCCTTCGTATTCGGGATCGCCGTTGAGCGCCTTCAGCGCGCTGCCCTTGACGATCGGAATCTCGTCGCCGGGGAATTCGTAGCTGGTGAGCAGCTCGCGGACTTCCATCTCGACGAGTTCGAGAAGCTCGGGGTCATCGACCATATCCACCTTGTTGAGGAACACAACCATGGCCGGCACGCCGACCTGGCGCGAGAGCAGGATGTGCTCGCGCGTCTGCGGCATCGGGCCGTCGGCCGCGCTCACCACGAGGATCGCGCCGTCCATCTGCGCGGCGCCGGTGATCATGTTCTTCACATAATCGGCGTGGCCGGGGCAATCGACGTGGGCGTAGTGACGATTCGCGGTCTCGTATTCCTGGTGGGAGGTGTTGATCGTGATGCCGCGCTCTTTTTCTTCGGGCGCGTTGTCGATGTCCTCGTATTTCCGGGCGGTCGCGCCGCCGGTCTTCGCGAGCACGGTGGTGATCGCGGCGGTGAGCGTGGTCTTGCCGTGGTCCACGTGGCCGATTGTGCCGATGTTAACGTGGGGTTTCTCTCGCTTGAAGGTGTCTTTTGCCATCTTGTTGTCTTTAAGGGTTTCGGGTGAATCGCTGCGCTAAAATCGTGGAGCCCACGACCGGGATTGAACCGGTGACCTCGTCCTTACCAAGGACGTGCTCTACCAACTGAGCTACGTGGGCATCGGGGCTTGTCGGCCGTCTGGGTTCTTAAGATCCGCGTGCGGTTCTGGTTTCCAATCTCCGGCAAATGGGTGAAAGGCCCCGCCCGTATCCCTTTCGTTGAGAACGGCGATGACCTTCTGACCTTTCGGCGAAAATTGAACCGGCAGGATAATCAACCCCAGCGGGGTGTCAAAGCGAATTTCGCGCAAGTTCTTGCGAATCGTGACAGGCGGGCGGCGACTCGGGGTTGCGGAGCAAGGGGGATTTCGGGCACGCTGCGGGGATGATCACCGAAGCGATGCGGCGGGACTATGCGGCGGGCGAGCTGCGCAGGGCCGATCTCGAAAGCGATCCGCTCGCGCAATTCGAGCGATGGTTCGGCGACGCGCTCGCGGAGCAAAGCGTGATCGAGGCGAATGCGATGACGCTTGCCACGGTCGATGCGGCGGGCCAGCCGCACGCGCGCATCGTGCTGCTGAAGGATTGCGACGCGCGCGGCTTCCGTTTTTTTACGAACTACGAAAGCGGCAAGGGCGTCGAGATCGCGGCGAATCCGCGCGTCGCCCTGCTCTTCCATTGGGCGCCTCTGGAACGGCAGGTGCGCATCGAAGGCGTCGCGGAAAAAACTCCGCGCGCGGAATCGGAGGCCTACTTCGAGAGCCGTCCGATCGCGAGCCGGCTCAGCGCCTGGGCCTCGGCGCAGAGCCGCGAGATCGCGTCTCGCGAGGAACTCGAGGGCCGCTACGCCGCGCTCGCGAAGACCTACGCCGACGGCCGCGTGCCGACACCGCCGAATTGGGGCGGCTACGTCGTGCGGCCCGCGGCGATCGAGTTCTGGCAGGGCCGGCGCAGCCGCCTGCACGACCGCTTCCGCTACACGCGCCAGGCCGATGCGTCCTGGCTCATCGAGCGTCTCGCTCCGTAATCCCGAAGGTCTTCGTCCGCGATGAAACGCTCCTTTTCCGATCTCGACGAACACGAACTCCTCGCCCTGGCCATCGCGCTGGAGGAGGAGGACGGACGTGTTTACGGGGCTTTTGCAGATCGCTTTCGCGAGAGCCACCCGCATACGGCGGAGGCCTTTGCGGAGATGCGCGAGGAGGAGGCCGGGCATCGCGACCGCTTGCTCGCGCGGTATCGCGAGCGCTTCGGCGATCAATTGCCGTTCATCCGGCGGCAGGATGTGAAGGGTTTCATCGAACGGCGGCCGATCTGGCTCAATGACCTGCTGCCGGTCGAGCGCGTGCGCAGCGAAGCCGAGTCGATGGAGATCGAAACGCGGCGCTTTTATCAGCACGCTGCGGCGCGCACGCAGGACGTCGCCACGCGCGAGCTGCTCGACACGCTGGCGGACGAGGAGGCGGGCCATGCGCAGCGAGCCTCCCGGCTGGAGCGGGATCTGGTGGCGTCCGGCGCGGCGGCGAACGAGGATGTCGCCGAGCGGCGGCGGTTTGTCCTGCAGATCATCCAGCCGGGATTGGTGGGGCTGATGGACGGCTCGGTTTCCACGCTCGCGCCGGTCTTCGCAGCCGCTTTCGCGACCAGGGACAGTTGGGATGCGTTCATTGTCGGCATGGCTGCCTCCATCGGCGCGGGCATCAGCATGGGTTTCGCCGAGGCGCTTTCGGATGACGGCGCGTTGAGCGGGCGGGGGCGGCCCTACCTGCGCGGCGCGGTGTGCGGAGCGATGACGACGCTGGGCGGCATCGGACACACGCTGCCGTTTCTCGTGAAGGATTTTCGCCTCGCCATGGGCATCGCATTTTGCGTCGTCCTCGTGGAGCTCGGCGTGATTTCGTGGATTCGCCATCGCTACATGGAAACTCCGCTGGTGCAGACCATCGTGCAGGTCGTGCTCGGCGGCGCGCTCGTTTTTCTCGCGGGCGTGCTGATCGGAAACGCATGACGCGTTCACGCGGGCGATTCCCCGCTTGACGTTGGGGGGGCAATGTCGTCTTTACTCCGCGTTTGGCCGCTGGCGCGCCTTTTCGATTCCTCAATGAACCGCCTTACCCGACTCACGCTCCATGCCGCCGCAATGCTGGCGATGATTTTCGCCTCTCTCGCGCAGCAGCCCGTGACCCAGGGCCCGATCGTCAAGCAGATCGATGTGCAGTTCGTCGGCCAGGAGAGCATTTCCAAGGAGCGCGTGCTGGCAAATCTCGCCACGCAGGTCGGCCAGCCCTACAGCGAACAGGCCGTGGAGGAGGACATCCGCAGTCTTTACGCGACGGGCACACTGGCCAATGTCCGCATGTTCGGCGAGCCCGTTCAGGATGGAGTCAAAGTGACCGTGCTTTTGCAGGGCCGCCCGATCATCGCCGAGGTGCTCATCGAGGGCGCCCAGCAGATCAGCCAGAGCCGCGTGCGGCGCGAGGTTTCCGTGAAGCCGGGCCAGAGCCTGAGCGAGGAAAAGCTTGAGGACGACCGCCGGAAGATCCTCAAGCTCTACCAGGACCGCAACTACTCCGACGTCGATATCCAATACAAGGTCGAGGATCTTCCGCAGAACAAGTCGCGCGTGATTTTCTCCATCACCGAGGGACCGAAACTCATCGTCAACAAGATCACATTCGTCGGAAATTATTCGGTGAAGGACAAGGATCTCCGCGCCGCAATGAAGACGAAGGTGCGCAACCTCCTCTGGTTTTTTGACAAGAGCGGCCGGCTCACCAGCACGCAGCTCGAGGACGACCGCGCCGCCCTGCACCTGCTCTACCAGAACCGCGGTTTCGCCGACGCGGAGATCGCCGATGTGTCCACGCAGCCGCTTCCGAAGCGCAAGGATGGCGTCGAGATTGTCGTTACGATCCAGGAGGGCGTCCAATACCGCGTGAACTCCGTGACCCTCGAGGGGGTGAACATCGTGCCGCAGGATCAATTGCGCGGCGTTCTCGGCATGCGCGAGGGCTCGCTGTTCACTCCGTCCGCGCCGTTGCCCAGTGGCAAGGCAGGCGGTCTCGTCGGCGACTTGAATGCCATCCGCACGTTCTACGGACAGCGCGGCTACATCGAAGCGAATCCCGTCCCGCAGGTCACCCCCGCCGGCCAGGGATCGGTCGATATCAATTACAAGATCGACGAAGGCGTGCAGTCCTATGTGAACCTCGTGAACATCCAGGGCAACTCCCGCACGAAGGACAAGGTCATCCGCCGCGAACTCGCGATCAAGCCCGGCGAGGTCTATGACACCACCCTCGTCGATGTCAGCAAAGCCCGCCTGGAAAACCTCCAGTATTTTTCAAACATCACGATGAGCCCTTCGGACACGGTCGTTCCCGGGCGCAAGGATCTCAATGTGATCCTCGAGGAGAAGCGCACCGGCTCCTTCAACTTCGGCGCCGGCTTCAGCACCATCGACAGCCTTATCGGCTTCGCGGAACTCCAGCAGACGAATTTCGATCTCTTCGACTGGCCGCATTTCGTCGGCGGCGGCCAGCGCTTCCGCATCCGGCTCCAATACGGCCTCCAGCGGCAGGATTACGTGATCTCATGGACCGAGCCGTGGTTCCTCGGCTACAAGCTCTCGCTCGGCGTCGAAGGCTACTACCGCGAGGCGAACTTCCTCTCCACCGTCTATAACCAGTCGAACCTCGGGGCGGCCGTCTCGCTGCGCAAGCCGATCACGAACTTTCTCTCCGCCGACTCGGAATACCGCATCGAGCAGATCAGAATCTTCGACGTGCAAAGCAACAACGTCGGCCAGTTCATCCAGGACTCCGCCGGCACCTACGTTCGCAGCGCGGTCGCAGGCGGGCTCGTCTGGGACAGCCGCGACGACCTGCGGCTCACCCGCAGGGGCGAATACGTCCGCCTCGGCGGCTTCCTCGCCGGCGGCTTCCTCGGCGGGACCGTGCAAGATACGGGAATCACCCTCGATGCATCGAAATTCTTCCTCCTGCCGTGGGACACCATCCTCATGCTGAAAGGCCAGCTCGCCGTCACGGACACGTGGGGCGGCGCCACGAACAACGGCCTCGGCGTGCCGATCTTCGACAGGCTCTACCTCGGCGGCGCAAACAACATGCGCGGATTCGATTACCGCGATGTCGGCCCGAAGGACAGCGATGGCAATCCCATCGGCGGAAACAGCCTCGCCTACGGCACGATTGAATGGAGCTTCCCCATCATCACCCGCATCCGCGGCTCGCTCTTCACGGACTGGGGCTTCGTGAATCCCTCCGCCGGCGACTTCTCGGGATCGAACGTCAACGCCGATATCGGCTTCGGCGTGCGCGTCGAGTTGCCCATCGGCCCGATCCGCGTGGACTACGGCATTCCCGTCATTCACGACCAATTCAATGGCGGCACCGGCAAGTTTAACTTCAACGTCGGCTACCAATTTTGAACGAACCGGCCTGTGAGCCGGTCTTAAACAGGATTCGTCCCCGGACGGAATCGCATTTACCAACCAGACCCGAACCAACCCACATGATCCAGAAACCCATCCGCACCCTCCTCCTCATCGGCTCGCTTTGCGGCGCCGCACCGCTCGCTCACGCCGAGATGAAGGTTGGCACCATCGACATGAACCGCGTGTTCACGGAGTATTACAAGACCAAGGACGCCGAGCAGAAGCTCAACGAGCAGCGTGCCGCGGCCAAGAAGGAACTCGACGACCGCGTCGAGACGCTCAAGAAGAGCATGGACGAACTCAACAAGCTCAACGCCGAGATCGAGAAGCCCGAGCTGAGCAAGGACGCGAGGGATGCGAAGATCAAGGACCGCGAGCAGAAGATCGCCGAGGCCAAGAACCTCGACAAGGAAGCCTCCGACTTCAAGGGCACGCGCGAGCGCCAGCTCCAGGAGCAGTTTCTGCGCATGCGCAAGGACATCATCGACGACATCATGAAGATCGTGACCGCCCGGGTGACCGACGCCGGCTATGATCTCGTCTTCGACAAGTCCGGCCTGAGCATGGGTCAGATTCCCGTGGTGATCTACTCCCGCGATGACATGGACTTCAGCAAGGACATCATCGCGAAGCTCAACGCGAACGCGCCCAAGGTGAAGCCCACCGAGAACTAAGCGCCGCAAATTCAGATCAATCCGAAAAGGGCATCCCGAATACGCGGGATGCCCTTTTTTTTCGTTAACGGGCTTTCCGCGAAAGCAGGTTTTGCTTCGTGTCGGCGGGGAGGTCGGATTGGGCGATCCAGGCTCTCGCGCTCTCGGGATCCTTCCGGAGCCACGAACTTGCGAGACTCTGCAACTGGCTCCTGCGCTGGCCGTCGTTGCCGATTGATCCCGCCCATTGCACCGCGAGCTTCGGATCGGTCTGCAAAAGTGCGAATGAGAAATTGTTGATTGCGGAGTCGCGGTCCCTGCCGGCAGGAAGAGATGCAAACCAACTCAGCGCCTGCGAGGGATCCTGCTGCACCCAGCTCGACATGATCGACCCCACGACGCGTCCATGCACCTCGCCTGCGGGAAGCTCGGCGCTCCATTTCGCGGCGGCCGCCGGGTCGGAGCTGGCCCATTGGTTTGCAACGTTGCTCAGCGCATTTTGCTGCGTCTCGGCCGGCAATTGTGCCGCCCAGCGGGCCGCCGCTGTCGGGTCGTTCTCGGCCCAGTTGCCGGCGACGCGGCTGAGCGCGCCATCGCGCGCGTCACCGGCCGGCAGGCCCATCGCCCAGCTCGCGGCGGCGGCGGGATCGATCGACGCCCAATTTCCCGCGATATTGCCCATGGCATTGCGGCGCGCCTGTCCTTCCGGCATCCGGGCGACCCATTTGGCGGCGGCGGCGGGGTCAATCTCCGCCCAGTTGCTCGCGATCGTGCCCACCGCATTGTTCTGCGCGTCGCCGGCGGGCAGGCGCTCGGCCCAGCTCGCGGCGGCGGCGGGATCGCTCTGCGCCCAGTTGCTTGCGATATTACTGACCGCGTTGCGCTGCGTATCGCCGCTCGGCAGCGCGAGAGCCAGCTTGGCGGCAGCCTGCGGGTCCTCCGAGGAGAGGCCCGACATGAAGCCCTGGTAAACTGACCGGCGCACGGTCGGATCCGTCTGCGACTCCACCCACTTCCGGGCTGCCGTGCTGTCCTGCTGCGCCCAATTCGACGCGATGTTTCGCAGCATCTGGTCCTGGTCGCGCAGCGAGGTGGCGAGATCCACGAGAGCGATCGCGTTCTGCGGGCTTTCCGCCGCCGCGGAGTAGGTGAGATCGCGCACAAGGTTGCTCCTCTCAGATCCCGCAGGCTGCTTCTGGAGCCAGGCAAACGCTCCTTCGAAGTCCTGCCGCACCCAATTTTGCGTGACCGTTGAGAGCGCCTGATTGCGCGCGCGTTTGTCAGGGAGCGACCTCGCCCATTCGAGGGCCGCATCCCGGTCCTCGAAGCCCCACGTGCTCGCCACGATCGAGATCGCCGAGTTGCGAAGCTGCCCGGGAGGCAGCGCCGCGGCGCGCTCGGCGGCGGTGGCGGCGTCCTGCCGCACCAGTCGGGAGAAAATGGGATAGGCCACGTCAAATCCGCGCCGTGCGGAGTTGGACGAGAGGGCGATTTGGAGCGCTCGCTCGGGATCGGTCTCCGCCAGCGCTCCAACGAGCGCGCCTTGGGCCGAGCGTTTCATTGCGCCGTTCGGCAGGGCTTTCGCCCATCGATTTGCAGCCTCGTAATCAACGGCGGCCCACCCGCCCAGCACGGTGAGGATGCCCTGCTGGCGCAACGGGGCGGACGTCAATTTCTGCGCGTAATCGAGAGCAGCCTGCGGGTCGAGTCGAGCCCAGGCGTTTAGCACCACCACGATTCCGTATTGGCGCTCCATTCCGCCGCCAGCAGCGCGCACCGCCTCGGTGACCGCACGGGCGTTCGCCCGCGTAAGGCCAGTCTTCGTGAGCCACCAGAGATGGCCCATGCGCTGCATCATGTCGGGATCGTCCAGGGCATCCGAAATGGCCGCTGCGAGATCCGCATCCTTCATCGGCGCGCCCCCGGCAAGGGAAAAGCCGGGGTTTGCCGCGCGAGATCCGGAGGAGGTTTTGCCGCCGCCCGCCGCCGCGCTGGGATCCTGAATCTCTGCGCTCGCGACGGAGGATTGCGACGCGCGATTGGGCTGGGTGAAGGCGGCGAATCCGTAACCAACGGCCAGGGCCGCCAGCGCAACGGCGGGCAGGGGGAGCCAGGCTTTCATGCCGTCCCGCATTCAGCGGATTTCCGACGCGACAATCAAGGGCAGATTTGCACGTCTTGGGCATTGACATGCCCGATGAATCTTGTCTCTATGCGCATCCATGATTTCCCTCATCATTGCCGGCGGCGTTTATGTCGCCGCGACCGCCCCGACGACCGAGTGGCCCGACATTAATAACCACACGCTGCGCGGGGAACCGATCCCATCCAGCAAGATCGTCTGCCGTGATATGTGGGGCACTCCGATGCTGCCCGACGGCAAGGGCGGCTACAGCCTCATCGCGAAGATCAACGACGATTTTATCCGCCAGAGCCTCATCATCCCGCCGAGGACGACGGGCATGGTCGCCTATCGGCCGTTGCCGCCCGTGCAGGAAAGCAGCGATGCGCCGGCAAGCATTCCCGCTCCACCTACCATCGCGCCATCCGCACCTGCGGCACCTGCGGCACCTGCGGCACCTGCGGCTCCGGCCCCGAGTTCCGCGGCCCCCGATGTCTTCAGCGCACCCGCCGGCAATTAAGCGCGGGGAGAATTCGACGCTTCCTTCGAGGTCGTAACTGTCAGGACATCGTGCGGGGCGGATTCGCGTTGTCCGGCGGGTGTCACTCGAACGAACAATGCGTTTGCCCGCAACGCTGCGAGATCGCGGGCGCCGAGATAGCCCATGCCGGCCTGGATCCCGCCAACCAGCTCGCGCAGCACGTCGTCGAGCGGGCCGGCAGCTTCCTTGAGCGCCTCGATGCCCTCCGGCGCGGCCTTTGTCGTCGCGTCCTTGCGCTCATGCCCATAGCGGGCTGCGGAGCCTTCCTTCATCGCTTCGCGGCTTCCCATCCCGCGGTACTGTTTGTAGAGCTTCCCGCCGATTTCGATGATGCGTCCAGGCGCCTCATTGCAACCGGCCAGAAGACCGCCGCAGATGACGGCCTCGGCGAGCGTCAGCGCCTTCACCATGTCGCCCGATTTCGCAATGCCGCCATCCGCAATAATTCTCACGCCGCTCTTCGCCGCGGCACGCGAGGCGACATAGAGCGCTGTCATTTGCGGGATGCCTACTCCCGCGACGATGCGGGTGGTGCAGATCGAACCGGGACCCTGGCCGATCTTTACGCAATTCGCGCCGGAAGCCGCCAGGAATTCCACGCCCTCGCCGCAAGTGACGTTGCCGCCGATCAGGGTCAAATCGGGAAATGCTTCGCGCAGCAACCGCACCGCGTCGCCCACGCCCTTTGAAAAGCCGTGCGCCGTCGAGACGGCGATGGCGTCGATGCCTTCGTCAATGAGCAGGCCTACATGGGAGACGACGCGGTCGCGGTCCAGCGAGCCATCTTCCCGGCGGTGTGGGGAGACCGCCGCTCCGCAGACGAGCCTCAGCTTTGCGTCGCGTGCGGGTTTGACCATCCGGCGGGATTCCTCGCCGATCCGCTCGATGTCGCTGAGCGTGAAGAGTCCGCGAAGCCGGTCGGAATCATCGACGACGAGCAGCTTGTGAATGCCCATGTGCTCGGTAAAGAAGCGATCGGCCGTCTCGATGGGCCGTTCGCGAATCTCCCGCTGGGGCAGCGTGTAAAGGGCTGAGCGGGGTGTCATCGCCTCCGAGACGAACCGGTCGCGGTAGCGCTCTCGCACCACGGAACCCGAAAGCAGACCAAGCAAACGGTCATCCTCATCGACGACAGGAAACGTGCTGAATCGGAAATCGCGCTTGGCGATGAGGTCAAGAACCTCGCCGATTTTCTGTGTGGGCGATGCTTTGATCGGCTCCTGGATGAATCCGTGGATGTGATTCTTCACGCGCGCGACCTCCTTCACCTGGGCGGCGTCGGTCATGTTGTAATGGATGAGGCCGAGACCGCCGTTCAGCGCCATCTGAATGGCCATCTTTGCTTCCGTCACCGTGTCCATGTCGGACGAGATGACCGGAATTTGCAGGCTCAGCCGATCCGAGAGTGTCACCGTAAGATTCGTATCGCGCGGCAGCACCTCGGAGTATCGGGTCGCCAGCGACAGGTCGTCGAACGTGAGGCCCGAGGGCTGACAGCGCGGGAAAAAGGAATCGGCGTCGAGGTAGAATCCCATGGCCGATATTGCGCGGCGGGACCGGGTGGCTCAAGCAGAAATCCGCGCGCCATGTCGCGTCTTTCCGCTTTTACCCCGGACGGTCCACCAGCTATTTTCCTGCAACGATGCGCGCGCCTCGAATTCGTGAAATTCCCGAGACGGAGCGTCCGCGCGAAAAACTCACCCAGCGCGGCGCGGGCAGTCTCACGGACGCCGAGCTTATTGCCATCTTCCTTCGCACGGGCACGCGGGACCGTAGCGCAATCGACGTCGCCCGCGATGTGCTCGAGGCGCGGGGCGGCCTGCACGCGCTCTCTCGCGCGACAGTGCGGGAATTGGTGAACTCGGCCAAGGGCGTCGGTCCCGCAAAGGCCGCGGAACTCGCGGCTGTCTTCGAGGTCGGCAAGCGTCTCGCCCGCGGCTCAGGTCCGCGTCCCAAGCTTGACACGCCGCAGGCGGTTCACGACCTGCTGGCGCCGGAGTTCACCGCGCTGGATCGCGAGCGGCTCTACATCCTGCTCGTCAATACGCGCCACCGCCTCATCTGGACGGAGGTGGTCTCCATCGGCTCGCTCAATGAAAGCATTGCCCATCCGCGCGAAATCCTCCGCCCGGCCCTCATCCATTCGGCATACGGTTTCGTGCTTGCACACAATCACCCCTCGGGCGATCCCTCGCCCAGCGAAGCCGACAAGCGCCTCACGCGACGTCTGCACGAGGCGGCGGACCTGTTCCAGATTCGCCTCGTCGATCATGTCATCATTGGCTCGCCGGATGATGGACTCCCACCCTATTTCAGCTTTAAGGAAAACAGTCTGCTGTGAAAATTCATCCCACTGCCATCGTCGAGGATGGAGCCGAGCTCGGTTCGGAGGTTGAGGTTGGCCCCTTCGCGTTCGTCGGCTCCGCAGCGATCATTGGCAACGGCTGTCGCATCTTCAACCATGCCGTGATTACCGGACGCTCGATTCTGGGCGAGAGAAACTTCATTGGCCACGGTGCCGTAATCGGCGCCCCGGCGCAGGATTTTGGAGCCGACGAGGCGACGGTGAGCGAAGTGCGCATCGGCGACGACAACACATTCCGCGAATACGTAACGATCCATCGCGGATCGAGAAACGGATCGGCGACCGTCGTGGGCGACGGCAATCTCATTATGGTCGGCACGCACTTTGGTCACGACGTGCGCGTAGGCAACCGCACCGTGATCGCCAACAACTGCCTCCTTGCAGGTCACGTGCAGGTCGCCGACGGGGCCGTGCTCGGCGGCGGCACCGTGTTTCACCAGCATATGCGAATTGGCCGCCTTGCCATGGTACGCGGCGGTACGCGTTTCGGACGGGACATCGTTCCCTTCACGGTCGCGGATCGGGACAATATCCTGGCGGGTTTGAACTCGCTCGGTCTGCGGCGCGCGGGATTTTCCGGTCCGACACGGATGGAACTCAAGCGGTTGTTCAAGCTGATCTTTCGGTCGGGAAAAAATGTGAGCCAGGCGCTCGCGCAGGCGGATGATGTCGAGTGGGGCGCGGAAGCGCGAGAGATGATCGACTTCATTCGCACGGCGAAGAAGCGGGGTATTTGTTCAGCCCACCAGCGGCACGAGCGCATTTCCGTCGTTGACGAGGATTCACGCGGAAGTGATTGGGAGGGATTGGAAGTATCGCAAAATAGGATCACCCAAGTTACGATGCCTTGATCGCGCCGGAGAGCCGCCTCAGAGGGTGTCTAATAAGTGGCAAAAGGCCGAAAAATAGAGCTGTACAAATTTACACACATGATGTGGAAAGCTTGGGATGGCACAACGAGAACCTTATCCGAGCGAACTCAACGACAAAGAATGGAACCTTCTGAGAAAGCTTCTGCCCCCTGGCGGCAAGCTGGGCAGACCGCCTCGCTACAGCAAGAGATCGGTGCTCAACGCGATTCTGTATCTGGTACGAGAAGGATGCAATTGGCGGGGATTGCCGCACGATTTTCCACCCTACCGAATCGTGTATCATTACTTCTCCAAGTGGCAACGCGAAGGGGTGTGGGAACGCCTCAATCATGCGCTGCGAGACCGGGTGCGATTGGCCCACGCAAAAAAAAAGCCCCGAGTGCCGCGATTATCGACAGCCAGAGCGTTAAGATGGCTGAGCAGCCCGGAGAACGTGGCTATGACGCTGGCAAGAAGATCAAAGGAAGAAAACGCCATCTGCTCGTAGACACCCTGGGTCTGCTCCTGAGCGTGGTTGTCCATCGGGCCGACTTGCAAGATCGCGACGGGGCGAAACTGCTGCTGCCCGCGCTGCTGAACTTTGGCTGGGTGCGCAAGGTCTTCGCCGACGGCGGCTACTCCGGCCAGCTTCTGGGCTGGGTCAAAGCCCTGATCGCCGGACGCGGATTGACCTTGGAAATCGTCAAGCGCACCGAGGCGGGCTTTAAAG
The DNA here is from genome assembly GCA_028713285.1 of Terrimicrobiaceae bacterium. Lineage (GTDB taxonomy): Bacteria > Verrucomicrobiota > Verrucomicrobiia > Chthoniobacterales > JAATET01 > JAATET01. The sequence continues at coordinate 539 of JAQTOP010000045.1, read as the reverse complement.
TTCTGCCAAAGCGCTGGGTGGTCGAACGCACCGTCGCCTGGTTGGGCCGCTTCCCGCGCCTGGCAAAGGATTATGAATGCAAAACCGAACATTCTGAGGCCACCATTTATATAGCTTCCTGCAAAATCATGCTCGCAAAACTTGCTAAATAGACCCTCTCTCGCACTTATTAGACACCCTCTAAAAGTGGTATTGCTGCAATCCGGTCGGTCGTAAAGAGTCGGCACGTCGCGTCTAGGAGTTCGCTGCAGCGTCTTGTTGGGCTTTACTTACGTCTGAGTCCGAAAGACGGTCGGCGGGCGTGATGACGCAAAACAAGAATGCGAATTGTATTATCTGAAACTCTAAATATAAAATTGTAAGGAAACCGTTCTAAGTTCACACGACGTAAATCTCGAGTCCGTATATTGAAAATCACGAGTGTCCGGTTATAAGTTCCACAACATCAGTTGGTTAGAATCTAATGGTTTCGAATGTCTGAAGTCGGTTTCTGTAAGTAGCTCATGCATAGGTATTTTCTCAAACGGGTGAACGCTCAA
>JAQTOP010000044.1 GCA_028713285.1 Terrimicrobiaceae bacterium | reverse complement strand
AGATTTGCGCGGGCCGCGCGGGATTGGTCCATTCCTTGCTATGTAGGGAAGGCAGCCCGGTCGGACCGGGGCAACACCTGGTAGTTCTTATCGAATGATCGATCTGCGCAAACTCACGCTCGAAACCTCCCTCCTCCGCTCCGGCTACCGCTCCGGCGACTTCACGCCCGCCGAGGTCATCAGCGAGGTTTACCGGCGCATCCGCGAGCGCGGCGACGACCACGTGTGGATTCACCTGCGGCCCGAGGAGGAAGCCGTCGCCGTCGCCGAGGCCGCCGCCAGCCGCCTCGACCTCCCGCTCGCCGGCATTCCCTGCGCGATCAAGGACAACATCGACGTCGCCGGCCTGCCCACCTCCGCCGCCTGCCCCGCCTTCGCATACGTCCCCGAGCGCTCCGCCGCCTGCGTGCGACGGCTCGTGGAAGCCGGCGCCATCCTTCTCGGCAAGACGAATATGGACCAATTCGCCACGGGTCTCGTCGGCACGCGCACTCCTCACGGCCCCTGCGCGAGCGTTTATCATCCCGATTTCATCTCGGGCGGCTCGAGCTCGGGCAGCGCGGTCGCCGTCGCCGCCGGTCTCGTGAGCTTCTCACTCGGGACGGACACCGCCGGCTCCGGCCGCGTGCCCGCCGCGTTCAACAACCTTGTCGGCCTCAAGCCCACGCGGGGCATCGTCAGCGCAGCCGGCCTCGTCCCCGCCTGCCGCTCGCTCGATTGCGTGAGCATCTTCGCATCCAATGTCGACGACGCCGAAAAAATCCTCGACCTGCTCATTGGGGAGGACGACGCCGATCCCTACTCGCGGCCCTTCGCGGACCGCCCGGTGTTTTCACGCCCGTTCCGCTTCGGCGTGCCGGCCACCGGCCAGCTCGATTTCTGCGGCGACGCCGCCGCCGCCGCGCTCTTCGACGCGGCCGTCGCCCGGCTCATCGACCTTGGCGGCCTGCCCACCGCCATCGACCTCACCCCGTTCCTCGAATCCGCAGCCCTGCTCTACGACGGGCCCTGGGTTGCCGAACGCTACGCCGCCGTGGGCGATTTCATCAACGCGCACCCGGACGACTGCGATCCGACCGTTGCGGGAATCATCCGCGCGGGCGCCGCGCTCACCGCAGCGGATGCGTTCGCGGCGATCTATCGGCTTGAGGCCTTCCGTCGGCGGGTCACCCCCATTTGGAGCGGCATCGACCTGCTCGTCCTGCCCACGACACCCACCATTTATCGCATCGACGAGGTCCTCGCCGACCCCGTGCGGTTGAACTCCAACCTCGGCCGCTTCACGAATTTCGTAAACCTCCTCGACCTCTCCGCGCTCGCCGTGCCCGCGGGATTCCGGCCCGACGGCCTGCCGCTCGGCGTCACCTTCCTCGCGCCCGCCTTCGACGACTTCGAACTCTGCCTCGTCGCCCGCCAGTTCCTCGGCGAACTCCATTCGCCCACCGAGCGCCGCCAGCGCAAGGCCCTCGAACGCTCCGGCGGCCGCGTCGAGCTCGCCGTCGTCGGCGCGCACCTCACCGGCCTGCCGCTGAATCACCAGCTCGTGGATCGCGGAGCCATCTACCTCGACACCGTCGAGACGGCCCCCGACTACGCGCTGTTCGACCTCACCGGCTTTCATCCCCCGCGCCCCGGCCTCGTGGGCGTGGGCGAGAATCGCGGAGTCTCCATCGAGACGGAAATCTGGAGCCTCAGCGAGCGCGCCTTTGGGAGTTTCGTCGCCGCCGTTCCGCCCCCGATGACCATTGGCAATGTCCGACTGAAGGACGGCCGCCGCGTGAAGGGCTTCCTCTGCGAAGAACACGCCACGCACAAAGCCGCCCCCATCTCCGCCCATGGCGGCTGGCGCAACTACCTCGACTACCAGGCCGGCCAGCGGGAGACCACTCCCGTTTCCGCCTGAGCGATTTGCTCCGGCTGGCGCATTCGGGTCTTGAATCGAATTACCCATTTGGCCACGGTCCGTGCGAACCGGAAAGGAATCCCGCAGCCCACGTTGCTGACAACCTCACCCCAAGCCTCCGATGATCCGCCCCATCGCCTTCCTTGCCGCCATTCTAGCGGCCGTCTGGATCGGTTACCAAATCCTGCACCCGATGCCGGTCGCGCCCGCCGTTTCCACACCGGAGGCCCAATTCGCGAGCCTCGCCACGTCTGCAACGACGACCGCCGCCCAACTGGGCCAGCTTTGTGACGCGTTCCCACAACTGGCGGCAAGGTATTTGAAAGACCGGCCGCTACAAGTGACCGGATTCGTTGAAAGCTTCTACACCCCTGGTTTGGATGGACGTCGGGCTGTGGTGAGTATTTATCACGGACAAGGACGGCAAGTTGTAGTCGTCCATGATCTGGATCACTATGGCGTCCTCGGTCTTAAACCTGTCCAGAATCGAAAAACCCATTTTCTCGTCGTCGGAAACGAGTTGGTGAAAGTGGAAATCACGGACAGCAAGAATGGAGATCCCAGCATAGAGACTGATCACGTGATCCTAACTCGCAATACATCTTTCCAAGGTGACGTTACCTTTGACCGGATTACTCCAACTGCAATTGTCTTGAACGCCGCGACGGCGATAGCGCCAAATCATTATTAATCAACTCGGAACTCACGGGAAGGTGCCCGGGTCGTAGAAGCCAAGACGGATCTCGCGCACGGTGTCGGCGCCTGTGGCGGCTGACGCGACTTCGCCGCCGGAGCCGTCCCATTTGACGATCTCGATCTCGTTCGCGCCACCGAAGCGCATGAAGGGCGTGAGGTTCAGGCTCCAGCGCTCGCCGAGCATGTGGTGGTGCCGCCGCACGAGTTTTCCATTGATCAGCACGCTGACGAGCCGGCGGTCGCCATCCACCGTGATGACCGCTTCCCTGCCCTGGTATTGGGCGGGAACGACGACGCTGCGCATGAGATGGGGCGTTTTGAATTTGCCGGGCAATTGGACCGTGGCGTCATAGTTCAACCCGTCGTCCGACGCATGCCATTCGCCTCCGAGATCGAGTTTTGCAGGAGGATCGGGCTCGAAGGAAATCCAGCTCTGGCCGCGCAGGCCCGCGAGGACCCCGTCGCTCTGGGCTTCCACAGCAAGGGTGTGCGTCGAGCCGGGCTTGAGCGAGCCGAGTGGATTCGCGACGTAACCTGCGGTGTCCATCGGCTTGACTTCCCTGCCATCAAGCCAGACGCGGCCTTTGCCGACGAACGAGCTGCCCGCCCAACTGGTGAGCCAGAGCGAGGCACGTCCGTTGGTCCAGTCGGCGGGAACGGTGAATTTCTTGCGGAAGACGGCATGGCCTTTGCCGCCGCCGTCGTCCTTCACATTCCAGATGCCGAGATCGCGCGTGCTCCAGGCGCTGTCGTCGAAGTCGGCCGCCAGCATCGGGGTCGCATTCTGCCCTGGGTCGAGGAGCTGAAATTTCCAATTCCCGGTGAGCTCCCGCGCCCAGCGGTGGGTCGGCTCGATCAGCGGCCTGGGGTCCGGCTTTTTCGTGCCGCGCCACCATTTGCGCTGGAGGTCGAACCATGCGGCGGGCGCCTGCGTGATCCGGCCCCTGGGCGTGAGGAAGACGCGGGTGTCGAGCGGGCCCAGCGCGATGCCGGAGATCTTCGTCTCGGTGAGCGGGATGTGTTTGCCGTCATACATGCTGATGGCGAACGGCGGGGTCTGGCCGGTCTCGATAAGCACCGAGACGGTTTGCGGCGCGGTGGACGACGGATTGAATACGATCCACGCGTCGTAGAGTCCGTTGTTTGAGACCGCGTGGCGCAGGATGACCGGGGTGTCGGCGGGGCCGAGCTTGCACGGTTCCGGCTGGATGCCGCGCCACTTCAACAAGGCGTCGAGCACGTCGCGGAATGGACGCGAGCCGTCCGCGAGGTCCGCGCCGACTTGCACGATGAATCCCTTGCCGAGCGGGCGCATGCCCGCCGCCACGCTGCCGTCGTTCCAAAGCAGCAGGTTCCGCACATCCGCCGCGGCCTTCTCCAGGCGCAGGCCGGAGCCGCGCGCGCCACCCCAGGCGCTGTCGAAAATGCTCTGGCCAGGAGCCGGCTTCACTTCCCCATTTTTCCAATCGCCCACCACCATGTAGCCGGTGAGCCGCGCGATTGGCCAGGCGTCGGGCGTTACCGACGTATGGCGCCCGGTCTTGGAAATGGCGACGAACGTGCCGCCGCCGCGCACCCATCTTTCAATGTCGGCGACCAGCGGCTCATCCATGATGCTGGTATTCGTATCAATAATCATGCGGTAGGCGTCGGCATCTCCCCTGGCGAACGAGCTTTCCGTGAGCGCGTCGTAGGGGCAGCGCTGGCGCAACTCCGTGGTGGGATTCCATCCGGCGTTCTTCGGGTCGCGGCTCGGAATGAAACTCCACGGGTAGCCTCTCAACGCGCCGACGCGGTCCGAACCGAGCGTGGCGACTTCGGCCTTGGGAAAACGCACCGTGCCCATCAAGCCGAGCTGTTTGCGCTGGGCTTCGTATTCGGCCTTGATTTCGGGCTTCCAGAGGATGCTGCCGATGTGGATGTAGTAATCCACGCTTTGGACGCCCTCCGTCTGCCAGTTGCCAAGGTGCTTCTTGAACTCGTTCAAGTCCACGGGCGGCTCGCCGTTTTCGATCGAGAAGGGCAGATCCGCGCCGCGCATGAGGTTGGGCAATTGGTCATTCCAAATCGCGCCCATGAATCCTGTGTCGTGAAACTCGCCGCCGTATTCCTCGGCCAGCATCTTGAGTCCATCCACGTTCGCCGCTGGAGCAGCCAGGGTGATCTCATGGTTTGGCGTGACCTGGCGGACCATCTCCATACCGCGCCGGATGGCATCCACCCGCGACCACCGGGTGAAGTCCACGAAGTCCGCCCACTGCGCGTTCAGCTTCTCGCCGAGGTAGGGGTAGGCCCTGGGCTCCACCGGCGAGAGATAGGTCTTGTAGGCGATGTAACCCTGCGGCACACGGATGGCCACGGTATTCCTGCCGGTCTTGAGCGCGCCAGTGGCGTCGAAGGCGTGCCAGTGGATCGTGCCGGTGACCTTGTCGCGTCCGAGTTCCTTGCCGTTGAGCACCACGCGCACCTCGCCACCGTTTGCCAGATTCAAGTCCCAGACATACAGCCACGCGCGCGGATTCTTTTCCTTCCAGCCGATCGGCAACTCGAACGTGCGCCGAAACACCGCCGGGCGTTTCTGCAAAAACAATTGCCGGTCGTTGCCCGCCGCGGGCACCTCCGGCCACTTCGAATCGTCGAAGCCAGCCTGGAACCAGGCCTCGGGCGCGGGCCTGGATTGCGGCGGGTTGCGCTGATTATACCAATTGTATTCCGTCGGCAGCGGTGCGGAGAGTTCCTCGTAGCCGACACGCCATGGCGCGCCGGGCGGTGCCAGGTCCACCGCCTCCGGACCCCAGCCTGCGAACGAAGCGATCTCCGGCACGCGAACGTCATTCCACGATTTGATCGGCAGCCCCCAGCGCGCCTCGACCTTTTCCGGCGCGCCGTATTTCTCGCGCAGATATTTGCGATAGGCGGCATCGACCACCGGGCCGTATTCGAGGAACACATCCTGGTCGCCGTGCCGTGTTTCCTGGTGGGCTTCCTCGAAGGACACGACATTGGGCTCCGCGGCGTAGCGGCGCACGATCTGCTGAAGCAGGCCCAGCATCGCGTCCTGTCCCGCCACGGAGTCCCACGAAATGGCGCCCGTACCACCGAGATACGGACTCATCAGCGCGTGCAGATTACCGGTGAAGCCGGGCATCTTGAGTTGCGTCTCGTCGCGATAGCGGTTCAGAATCCAGGCGGGTTCGCCTCCGGCGCGGCCGGTTGCTTTGATGGCCACGGGCAGTTGCCGCTTTCCAGCCTCCCGGGCCGCCCAATCCCAATGCCCGGAGTTTAGCATCCCCTCGGCGGTGTCGGAGTTGTGTCCGAGGGCGTTGAACGCGATGCCCGAGATGTCGTGCGCCCTGGCGTAGTCGAATTCGGCAACGAAGTCGTAGGTAATGTCCGTCCCGCCCTGGGGCAGCTCCCATGGCCGATAATAGTGCCGGAAACCATACTTGTCCCAGCGGTCCAGCCACATCGGGACCTCCACCTGCGGTATCGTGACGCCAGCCGGTTTCACCGCCGCCATCAACACCCCTAAATCCGGTGCGCTCTTCGCGGCGAGGATCGTGACTTTGCTCCCCTGCTGCCAGGCAGCGATGCTGCCCTGCGCCTCAACCTCGTAGCTGGTGAAGGCCGCGCCCTTTGCCTCCTCCACACCCGGCAGCAACTGAAGGTCGGAGAGGTACTTCGCCTGCGTCAGCTTCGCTTTTTCCGCGTTTTCGCAGGTAATCTCCAGCACCGAGCCGCCGGCCTCCTCGCGCATCGCACCGGACACCGTGCCGAATCCGCGCAGGGCAACCGGAGGAAATGCCGTTTCTGCCAACGAGCTTCCCCTCTGAGGGGTTCGCGGGGTCTGCGCGATCCCGGGGATCGCGCAAAGCAGAAACAAACACGGCAGGAACACGGACTGGAGGGGATTCTTCATGAGACCAAGGGGAGAGGCTCGACTCGCACATAAACTCTCGCCCGCGAAAAGCCAAGCGAGACCTCCCAGTCGGAAGGAACTGGGCGCGTCTGTCCGGTGCAAGCGCGACACTCGACCAAACGTCCGCCGCCCGGCGCGACGCAAATGAATCCACAGCCGGTTGTTCTCCGCCGTGTGTCCCGGAATAGGACACGGCTCCCACACGAAACACCCGGCGAAGCCACAGCATTCCCCGATCTCTCCCGCTGTGAAGACCGCCGGCGAGAGAAAGCACCTTCCGCAGAGCCCTGAATTTCCCCCGAATTCGTTCTCCCCGTCGCGCCAGACCCATCGCAAATCGCGCCGCTCACATCACGATCCGTCCGCTTATCACGTTTCGTAACCGTTCGTCACAAATTGCAACAAAACATTCACTCAAGTCACTACTTATTGCGGCCATCAGCAGGGAACAGATGAACCCGAAGGGGAATACGACAACGACTCAAACGGAAACAGCAATGACAGGCAATTAGTTTTTTCATTCGCGATTCCTGCCGACCGAAACGCTCGGTCCGGGGCATCGCAAACGACAAAACTAACGATACCGCGCTTGGCGGCGCAAACGTCAGGGATCTTCCGAAAGGGAGGTCCGGGACACCCGCCAATCCCACCCGGGGTCAATGGGGACACGCAAGACAGTCTTCCAAGGTTTCGCGGAGAACTCCGACGATTGACCAAGGGCGGCAGCTTGCCCGGAAAATTTCCCGGCAGCGAGAAACGAAAGATGTGGTGCGCATCGACATTCCTTCCTGTCAGGCGCCCCTCGATCCCGATTCGCGCCTGCAAATGCACAATCGAGACGATCCGCCCCCTTTCCACATCATTCATTTGCACGGCACTCAACGAAGATGATTCGACCGAAGATCGCGAAGTCCAAACAAAGATCGAAGTTAAAGCTCCTCGTGGTGGACAAGGAGCGGGAAACGCTAAAGGATCTCCGACGGTTGCTGCAGAAGGTTTCCTTTCCGATCGAAACGGTCACTGCCCGCACCGCGCCGGAAGCAATTGGAATCCTGGCTGGGTCGAGATTCGACGGAGTGCTTATCGACATCGCACTGCCGGAATCCGGTTGTGCAGACTTCTATCAAAAGCTCGGCAACCAGGCGCCACCTGTCGTATTTACATCCGACCACGGCGAACACGCGCTCCAGGCCTTTGAAGTAGGAGCCGTCGATTACGTGCTCAAGCCGATGGACGTGGACCGCCTCGAATTGGCGATCTCCCGAATTTGCAGCACAAAAAAGGCAAACCATGCGGCTCCGGCCGAGCACCCGATCGAGGTCCGCTCGGATGGACGCATCCTTATTCCACAGGATGATAATCTATGGCTCATAGCCCCCCATGAAATCATCTATCTCGAGGCCGTCGGAAACTATTCTTCGGTCGTATTTGGAAACCGAAAGGTTCTTGTGCGCAGAACACTCAAGAATCTCGAGCAAACCCTGCGGGGGCATGGATTTTTCCGGGCGAGCCGGGATCGTATCATCAATTTGAAGTACGTCGAAAGCTATGCGGTCACCGGGCGCCATACACTTCGCGTCCATATCCGCGATGGAAAAGAGTTCGAGATGTCCCGTCGCCGTGCCTGCGATTTCCGGAGGCAGTATGAAATCTAAGCGTTCGAGCGAAATCGCATGACGCACTCCTCGGAAAGCCCCTCCGCAAATCTCTCCGTGTAATTTCTCCCCGATCCTCTCAGACGTCCGGCAGGAATCTCCCCCCTGCGTCGGAAGTTGCACCGACGAAGCCCTGCCGGGCGTCTGTTGAGGTTCCCTCAGGCCTGCACAATTTCACAATGACTGCCCCACGCCGACCGATCGACCCCTCGGTCAATCTTCGTTCCTTCTCTCCCAATCAGGCCGCGCCACACATGCGAGCAAACCAGCAGAAAACAAACATGCTTCCGCTTGATAGGTGCAATGCATCGCATTCCTGCATTCGCTCGTGGACGGGAGGGTTTCTTGCGATCCTCCTGGCTTCGATTCCATCCGAGATTCGCGCGCAAACCGACGTCCGCCAGCCGAAGACCGTGGACGAAGCGGTCTTTCGTTCGCGTTGGGTCGGCGAACAAATGGACATCCAGCAAACCGCAGTCGCTCCCCTCGAGCCATCAATCATGCCTTCGGAGGAGTCCCCCTTCCTCCCCACTCTCGAAGAAATCAATCGCTCACTCGGGGCGGGCTTGCGGGTGGGGCCCCTGGAAATCCGCCCCAGCGTCGAAGTCGGCTGGGAATACTCAACTGGAAACAATAATAACGGAAACACTGGTTCCGCCAACAACAGCGCATTTCTCGCACCGTCGATCGCGCTGATCTATGAGCGTGAGATTGGGCCCTGGTCGGTTTCTGCAAAATATGGCGGCGGATACGTTTACTATGTCAATCCCGATTACACCGCCGCGGGCGTCGGAGATCAGCGCAACCCCTTCCAGCAAACCGGCTCCCTGCAAATTGGCGTTCAAGGCAGCCGCTATCAGTTGAATGCCAGCGTCAGCGCATTCTACGGAACCGGCTTCGATGCCGAGGCGGGACAAAACAACAACCAACTCGGCTTGAACGCCGCGGTTTCCGGCAGCTATCAGGTCTCGGAGTGGATCACGACGGGAGGAAGCGTTGACACGAGTCAGAACTTCATTAGCAGTTCCCAAAACGTGCAGAATAGCAGGCTGAGCGCTTTCGGTGCGAACGGCTATGTAAACTATGCCTGGACCGGAAAGACGTCGTTTCAAGTCGATTTCGGCGCAGGCCAGGACGGACAGACGATTGGAAGCGGATCGGATCAAGCCCGGCGCTATGCCCAGGTGTTGGGCAGCGTCATCTACCGACCCACGGAAAAGCTGAATATCTCCGCGGGAATCGGCGCTCGCTATGTTGATGCAACAAACTCCGACAGCGCACAACAAACCGGTCTGCTTCCCGCCTACTCCGTCAGGATCAACTACACCCCGACCGAAAAGATCTCGGCAACGCTGAGTTCGGGCTTGCAGGGAACCGATGTTCGCCCGTCCGTTCGACTCGATCTTACGTGGCAACCCCGGGAGAAAACCGGACTTTCCCTCGGAATCTACCAGGAACAAAGTTTCTCAACCATCGAAACGTCACAGGTCCGTGTCGCAAGAGGCATCGTCGCATCCCTCACACAGCGATTCTTCAGAAACGTAGATCTTAGTTTATCCGCGGGCTACGAAAGATGGTACTACGTAAACGGCTCGGGTAACGACAATACCAATACCGATCAAAACGTATCGCAAGACTCGCCCTACGTATCCTGTCTGATGAATTGGCAGATCCAGGAATGGATCGCATTCCGGGCTCTTTTCTGGGCCGGAACCGGAGAGCAAAACAATTCTTCGTCTCCCAGTGTCCGCGCCTCGGTCGGCCTCAATTTCACCTTCTAAGATCAAATCCAACCACACAATACCATGAGCACTCCAAATCGAATCAAAAGACACCTCACGTTGTCCGCGGTCACGCTCATCGCGGCCGGCACCCATGTGATGTATTCCCAGGAACCCTCCCAGCCGGCGATTCCGGTGACGTCAACATCCGTCCCCTACGCTCCGAAGGCCATTCCGGTGACGAACGAAACCTCCCCTCCTTCACCATTCATGAGGCTCCCTGCCGAGGCCGCCACCCCCCCTCTGCCGGCGGCTCCCGCGGTCGTGCGCACGACCGACGGCGATTACATCCTTTCGCCGAACGATACCATCGAGATGAGCGTATTTCGTGAGCCGGATCTAACGACCAAGGCAACGATCTCGCGCGACGGAACCGTGCAGATGCCGCTCATTAACGACGTCAAAGTCGCCGGCCTTACCGTAAAGCAGGCTCGGGATCTGATTCGGACGCGCTACAATGCCGACTACCTGGTGGAGCCACAGGTGTCGCTGGCGGTGACCCAGTTCGCCGAGCGCAAGTTTACGATCATCGGCCAGGTCAAGAGCCCGGGCACCTATACGCTCGAAGGGGGCGAACCCATCAACTTGATCGAAGCCATCGGAATGGCGGGTGGCTTTACCCGCATCGCCGACCGGGGACATGTGGTCATTAAGCGTGTCGTCGGCGGAGCCGAGCAGACTCTCAAAATCAATGCCAATCGGATGGCGAAGTCCTCATCCGGAGCGCCCTTGGAAATCCGCGCCGGCGACATCATCTCAATCGGAGAAAGCTGGTTCTAAATCTATCCCCTCAAGAACCATAGGGTCTCCTCATTCACATTCACAACACACTCACCATCACTAGGAAACCAACAATATGACACCGGAACAGGAACAAATGCAAGGAGAGTCGTTTGACTGGCGGGAATGCTATAATGCCGTCCGATCCCGTCTTTGGATCGTAGGGCTTGGGCTGATCATTGGCTGCGCCGCAGCGGCCATTATCGTATCCCGACAGCAAAACATGTATGAGGCGCGAGCCGTGGTCTTCATCGCGGAGAAACAATCTCCGGTCCTCGACAGCGTCAAGCCAGTCGTGGACGGGCAGTTTCGCAACGCGGACATGATCAACACGATGGTTGACGTGCTCGGCAGCTATCCGTTCGCCCTTCGGGTCGTTGACCGTCTCAAACTCAATAACGATACCGCATTCTTGAAGTCTGCGAGCATCGACGAGAAGCGGGTCCCGCCCGAACGCGCGGCGAGGATTCTCGGCGGCATGGTGCGGGCGCGTTATCGCGAAGGAACTCGTTTGGTGGACATTACGGCGACCAATCGGGTGGCCGCGGAAGCGCAAATTCTTGCGAATGGCTACGCGGAGGAATACCTGCGCTATGTCTTCGATCAGCGAGCCGATGCGACCCAGACCGCAAACCAATCTCTCATTCAGGAAGCCGAACGGCTTCGCGGGAAGATGCGCACTTCAGAAGAGGCGATGCAAAGCTTTCGCGAGCGTGAACGAACCGCCTCCCTGGAGAATATGCAGGAGGAGGCCCAGACCAAGCTTACCGAAGTCACCAGCCGTGCAACCAAGCTCGAGGACAAGCTCCTGCAGATCAAGCGCGACCTCGCTGCGGCGAGAATCGGCACCAATTCTCCCGAAGATCTTCTCCGTCTTCCCAGCGTCGCAAATGATCCCAAGGTCGCCGCCCTTACCGCGTCCATCTCGGAACAGGAGCGCAATATGGGGCTGGTCGTCCAGCGGTATCGCGCCAAGCATCCCTCCTACGTTTCGGCGAAGACGGGACTGCAGTTCAGCATCAATGAACGGAGCCGCATTCTCAAGGATGCCATTAATGTGATGGAAACGGCCTTCAAGCAAACGGAAGTCCAGCTCGACCAGGCGCGCCAAACCCGCATCGAATACGAGAAGCAAATGTTGGGCGTCACCGCAAAATCGATCGATTACAACGATCTCAAACGCGAACTCGAGACGGATAGCGCGATGTATAATGCCGTCCTCGAACGCCTCAAGGAGGTGGATGTCACAAGAAGCCTCAGCGACACGCCGGTGCAGATTCACCAGTTGGCCGACGAGCCCACGGTGACATCGTCCAGCCCGCCAAAGACCATTGCCGCCGGAATCTTCGGGGGCCTGATCATGGGCATTGCCATCGCGATCGGTCTGCATCTGTTTGATCAAACCATCAAGACCATCGATGAAGCCGAACACATCAGCGGGCTCAGCGTATTCTCCCATGTGCCGCTGATCAAAGGACCCAAGAGCAAGCGGGGCCTGGTGGCCTTTACGCAGCGCGACGGGGCGGCAGCGGAGGCGTTTCGCACGCTCCGCGCATCCTTGACCCTTCCGGATTCGGCCATGGATGAACGCAGCGTTTTCCTCTTCACCAGTCCGCTTCCGGCGGAGGGAAAGACCTTCGCGAGTTCAAACTTCGCAGTGACACTCTCCCAGCAGAATCTGCGCACACTCCTCATCGATGCGGACCTGCGCAGACCGGGGCTTTCCCGCCTGTTTCTGGCTGAAAAGCAAAACGCGGGACTGGCGGACGTGCTTTCCGGTTCGCTGCCGCTCGAGGCCGCGCTTACACCGACGGAAATCCCCAACCTGACCGTGCTGTCGGCGGGGCATTCGGCGCCGAATCCTTCGGAGCTGCTGTCCACGCCGGCATTCAGCAAACTTCTGACCGAGGCGCTCAAGAGCTTTGACCGCGTGGTTATCGACTCTCCTCCGTGCATGGCGGTGAGCGATACCCTTCTCCTGGCACCGAGAGTCGATGTCTGTTGCCTGGTTGTGCGCGCCTTTGCCACTCCGAAAGGCGTCCTCAAGCGGGCGCTCAAGATTCTCGGCGAAGCGAACTGCCAGCCCGCCGGCATCGTCCTCAATTGCCTTCCTCCGAGGAATGGCGACTACTACTACTATTATTCATCGATCCCGCGTGGAAGCGAGGTTTACGGAGAAACGGTGTAATCTGAACGTCTATTAGGAATGGCGTGGCCGGACCGCGCCCGGAAGCCCGTCGAATTGACTTGGGAACGCCATGGGTCCAAGCCCCTCGCAGCCCCCATCAACCGGGCTCCGAATTCCAAAGCATCGCGATAACAGGCTTGAAAGAAGATATGAACACCACCACCGTCCAGTACCAGATTCACATCCGTCCCCGCCGCTCCTTCTGGGAGGTCGATTGGCAGGGGCTCTGCCACTACAGCGACCTACTGTGGCTTCTGGTCCGTCGGGACTTCGTTTCAAAGTATAAGCAAACGATTCTTGGTCCCGCCTGGATGCTGATACAGCCGCTGGCGACGACGGTGGTATTCACCCTGGTATTTGCCAAAATGGCGAATATCTCGACGAATTCTTCGCCGCCCGCGCTCTTTTACATGAGCGGTCTGCTGGCCTGGAATCTCTTCGCGCAAATCCTCGGCGGATCCGGGAATGTCCTCCAAAACAATGCGCACCTCTTCGGAAAGGTTTATTTTCCACGCATCATTGTCCCTCTTGCCAATGGAATCTCGGCGGTCATTCCGTTCGCGATTCAGCTCGTGCTGTTTTTCGTTATCTATGCATTCCTGGGGGCCACGCAGCCGACGCACCACGCCGGCTCATGGTTTCAGGTCCTGGCCTTTCCGGTCTTCGCATTGCAGGCGGTCCTGGTCGGGCTGGGCGGCGCGTTGATCTTTTCGTCGCTAACCGCCGTTTATCGCGATCTACAGCATCTTCTGGCATTCATCGTGCAAATCTGGATGTACCTCACGCCGGTTATCGTTCCGCTAAGCCAGTTTTCCGAGCGGTGGCCGAAGTGGATGTGGCTCGTGCAGTTGAATCCGATGACTGTTCCGGTGGAGGGCATGCGCTGGTCGCTGCTCGGCGCCGGCTCACTCACCCCGACCTCTTTGGCCGTCTCGTGGTCGATGGCTCTCGCGATCTTTTTCGCAGGTTTCCTGTGGTTCAACAAAATCGAACGCAGCTACGTGGACCAGGCCTGAGTTCCGTCTTCTTAGGCAGCCTCAGCCCGGCCTCCTTCTCTTCCCTGTGAATACGACACCGCCCATCGCTTCATTTGCGCCGGTACAGCGCCTCCATCTTCTTGAAGGATTACGCGCTGTCCTGGCGTGGTGGGTGGTTCTCGGCCATTACCTGTCGGAATCGGGCTTTAATTCCATGTGGCTTCCCAGCGTCGGCCGGCTTTTGTCCATGCCGGGATTTGCAGTGGATGTCTTCGTGATTCTGAGTGGTTTTGTAATTACTCATCTCCTGGAGACGCAGCCCATGTCCTATCTGCAATTCATAGGCAGAAGGTTTTTCCGGCTTTATCCAGTCTTCCTATTGTGCCTGGTGCTCGGCCTGCTTACGTTTTCCGCCACCTACGAGGTCTATCGCGAGTTTTCACAGAAGGTCGGATCCTCGGCGCAGTCTCTGGAAATCTGGAAAATCCATCGAGAGAACCTTCTGGCGTATTTCGCCGTCTCCGCCTCGATGCTGCACGGCGCGATCCCCAATGCCTGGCTGCCCCACGCCCAATGTCCCTTCGACCCCCCCGGATGGAGCATTTCCCTCGAATGGCAGTTCTACCTCGTCATCCCTCTGATTTTCTTCAGCGTGCGCCTCAAGCCCCTTCTGACGCTCGCCATCGTGATCGCGACGGTCGGTTTCAGCTACTTGTATAAGGTTGGAGAATGGGGCTCGTTCCTCCCCCAGCACGCCGCATATTTCGCGCTTGGCATTCTTTCCTACTATTGCTTCCGCACGCTCACTCGAATGCAAACGGCGTCCGGCATCTCGCTCCGATTGACCTGGTGGACGGGCATTCTCCTGCTTTTCCTCATCCCGGATCTGCGAAACATCGTCTTTTGCCCATGGGATGTGCATGCCGGAGATTGGCTGCCTCTCGCGATCTGGCTAATATCCTTTTGCCTGCTCGTCGAAACGCATTCACCGGCTCCGGGCCGCTTCGCCCGCGCGTTCTCGAAAGCTTTCCTCAATCCCCTGACTCAATACCTTGGCAGGATTTCGTATAGCACGTATTTGCTGCACTACTTCTTTATCTACGCGGTAATGGCGCTGTGCGTTCTCGCCGGAATCAAGACCAACAAATATATATCGCTCGCAATGATGCTGATGATCGCGGCTCCCCTCACCGTGCTGAGTTCGCATTTCAGCTATCAATGGATCGAAAAACCCGGCATCGAGCTGGGACGGCGGTTCTTCCGGAGAGAAAAAGCCCGTGTCACTTTGGATCTGAGTCCAGCCGACAGCTCCGCCGCCCAATAGCGGCGCAATAAACCTCGCACCCGAGAAATCGGAGCATCCGCATCTATTTTCCGTATGGCCAAACCCATCATTGAAGTTCGAAACGTATCGAAACGCTATCGCCTGGGAGAGCTCGGCGCCTCGTCATTGCGGGATGCAATCGACCGGCGAATGGACCGGCTTTTCAAACGAAACGATCGACCCGCAGCGCCCGAGTTTTGGGCGGTCAAGGATGTTTCCTTCGATGTGCAGCCGGGAGAGGTGATCGGCATTATCGGTCGCAACGGCGCCGGTAAAAGCACCCTGCTGAAGGTCCTTAGTCGAATTACCGAACCGACCACCGGAGAGATCACACTGCGCGGACGCCTGGCGAGCCTTCTCGAAGTCGGCACGGGATTTCACCCGGAACTAAGCGGCAGAGACAACGTCTTTCTGAATGGCGCCATCCTTGGAATGCGCCGAACGGAAATTGCCAGGAAATTCGATGAGATCGTGGCCTTTGCCGAGATTGGGGAATTCATTGACACTCCCGTCAAACGCTATTCCAGCGGCATGTATGTGCGTCTCGCCTTTGCCGTCGCGGCGCATCTCGAGCCGGAAATCCTGCTCGTCGATGAAGTTCTCGCTGTCGGAGACGTCGATTTCCAGCGCAAGTGCCTCGGAAAGATGGAGGACATCTCGCGGGGTCAGCAACGGACGATTCTATTTGTTAGCCACAACATGACCGCCATCCGCCGGCTCTGCACGAACTGCGTGCTCCTGGAGCGCGGCCGGCCGAGTCAGGTAATGCCTGTCGATGAAGCGGTCGAGCGATACTCGACACAGCATGCCTCTTCTGCACGCGTGGTGTCCCTCGCGGATCGCGAGCGCCACTCGAAGCAAGGCAGGTCGGCGCGGATTCTCACGATGGGCGTTGTTGGTGACGGGGCTCTCTCGTATGGGCAGCCTGGTTTCATCGAAATCACGTTTGAGCTTAAGGAAAGCGTCCGAGGGCTGATGGTCGGGCTGGGCTTCGACACGCTCGAGGGCCAAAGACTCCTGACCCTCGACAGCGACACGCATAACGCACCTTGGGATCTCCGAACCGGCCGCCACACGGTCCGCGTCGGTTTGAATTTCTGGCCGCTCCATCCGGGATCCTATAGCATTAGCACGGCGGTCATCTCCGGGCACAATTGCCTCGACTCCGTTTCGGGCGCTGCGATTTGGGAAGTGCAAACCAGCGAAGCCGATAATGTAAGCGACCGCGGCTTCGGCGCCGTCCGTCCGAAGCCGGTCGCCGAGTGCCTGTCCGCATCGTGATCCAGCCAGTGCCATCCGCGGCCTCGAGCGCCACGTCCGCAGCATCCGACCGTGGGGTCTATATCCTCGGCAACGACGTTGTGCTCGAATATGCGATCTGCCTGTTCCGAAGCCTCCGCGATCACAGCCCGCAGATTCCCGTCCGTCTGATCCCCTACGACGACAGGCTTTCCAGGCTCCGTCCCTGGATGGATCGCTATCATATCGAGCTGCATGAACATCCGGACTACCCGTCGTTCGATCGTCTCGGCGACGAGCTGATGGACGAAAGGAATCCGGGACACCGGATGTATCGCAAATTCGCGGCGTTTACTGGACCCTTTGCGAACTTTCTCTACCTCGACATCGACATCGCCGTTCTGGCCCCCGTGGAAAACCTGTTCGACGAATTCGAGCGATCCCAGGCGGAATTCATGACGTTCGACAACGATCTCGACAACGTGTACACGCGGAGCGCCTGGAGGGACGAGATGGAGCGCACCGGACGAACCAAAGGGTTCAACGCCGGCGCCTTTCTTTCGAGAAAGGGACTTTTCACTCGCACGGAATTGCTAAGATTCCTCGGCGAGGCCAGGGAAATGAGAGACAAGCTTATCTTCCAATACGACCAGCCGTATTTCAATTTTGTGGTGGATATGAAAGGGGTGCGCCACGAGCGAATCGCGGAGCTAAATTCCGCATACCCCGACAAGCAGTGGGGCGATCAGGTCCCCATTGAGCGGCAGAACGGCGCATGGAAACTCCTTACGCCGAACCACGCCGATTACGGCAAGGCACAGCCTTTTATCCACTGGGCGGGTCACAACGGCGGCGACCCTTTTCCAAACCGCCATATCTTCTACCACTATCGCCTGCTCGGGGAGAGCGCTCTTCGGCAAATCGCGTATCGACTCGGTGACCATTGGCGCTGGCGTGTTGGCCAACCCGTTGAGAAGCTGGCGACCTGGCTTATGCACCGTCTCCGACGGGCGCCTGCCAACGCCCGGAAATTGTCGGGACTCTTCGCGTCTAAAACACGCGTCGGCCTCCACTCCTAGTGATTCACGTTCGACAGCTTTTCTTTTGACCGAGTGACCGCGTCCCATCCTAAAGTCCTGGTTGCCACTCGCACGTCGCCCTTTGCGGGCGAATCCGGTTCCGGAACGTATGTCTTCGAGTTACTTCGGCATTTGGCCCGGGACGGATTCCAGATCCGGGTAATATGGATCGAGCCACCCGATCTGGCGCCCTCCCGCGGTTGGTATGCTCCGCCAGCCGGCAGCGAAGAGACTTTCAGCCTGGAGATGGTTGGCGCCATCCGATTCGGAAAGCGATTCTGGTTTCCGAGATTCGTCTGGCTGCCCATCAAGGCCCAGGCCAGCCAGGCCCTCAAGACCCTGCTGCAACGCCTCGGTCTCTGGCGCAGACGCTCCATCCCGGCCGCTGCCTCACCGTCCGAAGGAAAAGCCCCGCGGACATGGGGAACGCCGTCCAATCCGGAAGAAACGGCAGCTGTGCGTCGCGCCATTCGTCGCTGGAAACCGGATGTCGTGCTCGCGAATTACGCCTGGATGGCTTCCGCCATCCGCGATGTCGGACAGGACGTTCCACCTTTTGCGGTGCTGACACACGACGTGCGCAATCGTCAGCTCCACCTGCGTGAGGGAGTCGTGGTGGAGGTGATCGGCGAACACACGTCCGTCGAAGAGGAGCAGCGACAGCTCGATATCGCCGATACGCTGATCGCCATCCAGCACAAGGAGGCCGAGGTCTTCCGGCGCTTGTTTCCGAACAAGACCGTCGTCACGGCACCGATGGCCGTGGAACTCCGCCCGTTGCCGATTGCAAAGGATCCGGCCCTATTGTTTGTCGGAAGCGCCAATCAGCCGAATGTGCGCGGACTTCAATGGTTCGTCGAAAATGTCTGGCCGGAACTTCACCGTCAATTGCCCGCTGCCCGGCTGATCATAGCCGGCTCCGTTTGTTCAGCCGTTGAATTTGCCTTGCCGACCAGAGTTCGGATGCTCGGACGACTTCCCGATCTGGCCCCTGCCTACGCGCAATCCTCCGCCGTCATCGCTCCGATCCTGCAGGGAAGCGGTGTGAAGATCAAAATCCTCGAGGCGGTGAGCTACGGCCGCGCCTGCGTGACCACTTCGGTGGGAATGGAAGGTCTGGAATGTCTTCGCCCGGCGCTGCGGGTTGCCGACACGGTCGAGGACTTCGTCCGCGAGACGATCAACCTGCTGGCGGCCCCCCAGGAGACGGTTGACTCCCTGTTGACCGCAGCCAGAGCCAGTCTCTCGGCCGAAGCTTGTTACGGTCCGGTCGCTCGAGTCCTCCGCGCGCTCGCCTCGCGAACGACTGGACTTGCTGGCGGTCACGTGAAGCTCGCCGGCGTGGTCCACGCGACGCCCGTCGGCCCCATCCAGCGCCTTTCTTGATTGCCACGTGTTCGCAACACCCGTCATTTACATCTTCTTCAACCGGCCCAATGTCACACGCCGCACATTTGCCGCCATTCGCCGGGTCCGCCCCAGTCGCCTTTACCTCATTGCGGATGGCCCGCGTCCCGGCAAGTCTGACGACGCAGCCCGGTGCCGTGAGACCAGGGAAATCGTCGAGCGCATGCTCGACTGGCCCTGCGAAGTCACCCGCGACTACTCCGACACGAATCTCGGCTGCGGCCTGCGCCTTGCCTCCGGCCTCACCTCCGCCTTTGCCCTGCTCGGCGAGGCCATCGTGCTGGAGGACGACATCCTTCCCCACTCCGATTTTTTTCCATTCTGCGCGTCGATGCTCGCGCACCATCGTGACGATCCGCGCATCCACGCAATTTCCGGTTTCAATCCGCTCAGCCGTTATGCACCCGCACGAGGCCCGGCGACGCCAAGCACTTTCGCCTGGATATGGGGATGGGCATCGTGGCAGCGCGCGTGGAAGGATTATCGTTTCGATCTCACGGCGGATTGGAGCCTCCCCGAGGTGCGCCAGGGCATCCGCGAGCACGTTGCCAATGACCTCAATTTTCAGTGGCATGCGCGGAACTTCGACAACCTCATCCGCGAAAATGTGGATACGTGGGATTTCCAGTGGAGCTTTGCGCAGCTCGCTCAACGCCGTGTGACTTTGACCTCATCGGTAAACCTGATTGAGAACCTTGGATTCGACTCCGACGCGACGCACACCGCGGTCCCGGTCCCATATTTACGGGGCTTGCGCGCACAACCCGTCGTTTCGACCCATCGCGAACGCCCTGCCGCTCCCTCCGACAAACTCCACGACAAACTCTACGGGCAGATTCTCCACTCCGACTCTCCCCTGCGCATCGCATTTCTGCGCCTTCTGGCACAGTTCCCTGCCCTCGCCCATCGGTTGCTTAAGGTTTGACCTCGCCCCGCAATGTCCAACCTTCGTCAAATTCTCAAGCCCTCGATTCGCGCCGTCAGCAATCGCATGCGTTACCCCCACGCACGAGTCGGCTCGTGCAGCTTTGTGCAGGATGGCAGCATCCTCGCACCAGGCGTCGTCGTCGGTCGCAACTGCCACATCTTTGGAGCCCATCTCGAGGCGGGCACATTTCTCGGCGATAACGTCATTGTTGGCCCGCAGGCCCGGCTCGCGGGGACGAATGTCGGCCGCCGCTGCGTCATCGAAAACGAGGTGGATCTCTTCAGATCCCTGCTCGAGGAGTTTGTTTCGGTCCAGGCCAAATGCACGATCAACCAGACCACCGTCGGCCGCTATTCGTATTTCGCCCGCGAAGCCTACGTCAATGATGTCAGCATCGGAAGTTTCGCATCCATCGGCCCAAGGACGCTCATCGGCTCCGGCGATCATCCGCACGACCTCGTATCCACCTCGCCGGTGTTTTACTCGACACGACGCCAGTGCGGCACATCGTTCGCGCAGATCAACCACTTTATCGAGCGCAAGTTCATCAGCCTTGGGCACGACGTCTGGATCGGCGCGAATGTCTTCGTGCGGGACGGCGTGACCATCGGCGACGGAGCCATCGTCGCGGCGGGCGCCACGGTCACGATGGATGTGCCGCCCTACACCATCGTGGGCGGCGTACCGGCAAAGGTGATCCGCTCCCGCTTCCCGGAGGACATCCTGAAGCGCCTCCTCGCGTTGCAATGGTGGGGTTGGGATGAGGCCCGACTGCGGGCCGCACAGCCATGGTTCGCCCAGCCCGACATCGCGGCATTCCTGCGCTGGGCAGAGTCCTGAAGCTCCAGGGAAACCATCAATCCACTCGATTTTGAAGATGACGATTGTCCGCGTGGTGAAGTCCTGGTCCTCTCCGGACCTCATGCGCCAGACCCCTGGATGCTCCGGGGTGTGGGGCAATTGCCGGTTCGTATCGGAGCCGACTTCACGTTGCGACTACCTGATGGTGCTGAATCATCTTCCCGAGAAGGTGACCGTGGACGTGCCGCCGGAAAATGTGTGGTGCCTCGTGCAAGAGCCACCCGAGCCGATCTTTCGGTGGCTGGAAAAAGGATTTCCCTATTACCAGCGCGTTTTTACGCAGGACACGCGCTTGCGCGGCGCGAAGATCGTGCATTCCCACGGCTCGCTGCCCTGGCACGTCGATAAAAGCTACGATGAGCTTCGCACCATGCCTCGGCCGGAAAAGATGCGTTCGCTTTCGTGGATCACAAGCAACCTCGGCATCCATCGCGGGCATCGCCGCCGCCTGCGCCTGCTTGCACGCCTCCTGGAAGCAGGGGTGCCGTTCGATCTCTTCGGGCGCGGTTTTTCGCCGCTGCCTGATAAATGGGACGGCCTCGCCCCGTATCGCTACGCCATCGCGGCCGAAAATCATATCTGTCCGGAATACTGGACCGAAAAGATCGCCGACTGCTTCCTCGCGTGGACGATGCCCATCTACTTCGGAGCGACAAATATCGCCGACAGTTTCCCCCCGGAGTCGTTTGTGCAGCTCGATATCAACGACCCCGATGCCCCGCGCAGGGTGGCCGAAATCGTCCGTTCCAACCTGGCGGAAAAAAATCGGGACGCCATCGCCGAAGCCCGCCGCCGCGTGCTGGAAGAACACAACTTCTTCCCCCGCATCGCCCGGTTGATCGCGGAGGATCAAGCCGCCCGCCCCGCTTCGCAGTCGCAGCGGCTCGACCTGCCGGCGATCCCCGATCTTTCACAATACTATCTCAAGCACAACCCGATCGACCGGTTCTCGCGCAGCGTGCGACGCCGCCTCGGCCTCGTTCATTCATAACTCCCGTGCTTTCCACGCCCGTAATTTACATCTTTTTCAACCGCCCGGCGGTGATGGAGCGCTCCCTGGCCTCCATTCGAGCAGTCCGCCCGACGCGCCTGCATTTGATCGCC
This sequence comes from Terrimicrobiaceae bacterium, assembly GCA_028713285.1. Lineage (GTDB taxonomy): Bacteria > Verrucomicrobiota > Verrucomicrobiia > Chthoniobacterales > JAATET01 > JAATET01. The sequence continues at coordinate 4,231 of JAQTOP010000044.1, read as the reverse complement.
GATGGTCCCCGCGACGACAAACCGGGTGAAGCCGATCTCTGCGCGGAGGCGCGCGCCCTGGTCGAACGCAGCATCGATTGGCCCTGCGAAATCACGCGCGACTATTCCATCCAGAACCTCGGCTGCGGCCGGCGACTAAGCTCGGGACTGACCGCCGCGTTCGATTTGCTCGGCGAGGCAATCGTGATCGAGGACGACATCGTGGCGGAATCCGGCTTCTACGCCTTCTGTTCGCGCATGCTCGCCGAGCACCGCCACGATTCGCGGGTCCACTCGATTTGCGGATTCACCCCGCTCAACCGCTACCAGCCAGCCCGCGGCCCGGCGGTGGCGTCCCTCCATAACAGCGTCTGGGGCTGGGCAAGCTGGCAGCGCAGTTGGCGCGACTATCGTTTCGACATCTCCGAGTGGCGCGATCCCGCGGTGCAGGCTCAAATCCGCGCCTATACGGGCGATGATCTTCTGTTCTCCTTTTACCGGCACGGCTTCGACGAGACGATCGGCGGCCAAGTTGATTCTTGGGACCACCAGTGGTCCTACACGATGCTCCGCCAGCAGCGTCACGCGCTGACCACGACGGTTAACTTCGTCGAGAATCTCGGTTTTGACGGCAACGCCACGCACACATGTGCGACACCGCCCTGGTTGGATGGCCTGCGCACCGTCCCCGGCAGGACGCCGGCGGCCCAGCATCACCCGATCGGAACCCCTGACCGCCGCCACGATCGCCTTCTTAATTTCGTTACGATGAGCGGCTGCCGAATGCGCATCGCTGCCGCCCGGCTCGCGGCCCGCTCGGCCATCCTCACTCGAGTGCTTGCTCCGTAACCGCATCCCATTTCCCCCCCGCACCATGCACCTCACCTGTATTACGCATACCCCCGAGCTCTACGGCGCCAATCTTTCCATGCTGGCATGGATCCGCGTGCTGAAGCGACGCGGCCACGAGTTTCTCGTCGTGGGGCCATCCGGTCCGATCGCTCGCGCATGTGATGATCTGGAGATCGATTTCTTTCCGTTTCAACCGCTCTGGTGGGCGGGCGAGCCCGGCACCGTTCATCCGGCCGCCGTCGCCCGGGGCCTGCTCGCAGGGCGTTTCGGTCATAGATCCCTCGCCAACCGGGTCGCTGCATTTCAGCCTGACTGGATCTACTCGAACAGCGGTGTGACTCCGCTGGGCTGGCTCCTCGCCCGCCGCCTGCGTCGTCCCCACGTCTGGCATCTGCGCGAGTTCATCGATCTCGATTTCGGCTTCTCCATGGCGCTCGGCTGGCGGCTGGCCCGGCGGGCGTTCGCCCAGGCGGACGCGACCATCTCCGTCTCGAAGGCCGTTCGCCGGCATCTGCTGCCGCGCACCCGCGCATCACGCCACGTTGTCATCTATGAAGGGATCGGAACCCGCGACCAGTTACGGGACCGTGTGAAACAGGCAAGCGAACGACCGATCACCAATGGCTTGAAACCCTTTCACTTCGTTCTCGTCGGTATGATGCAGGCAAACAAGGGCCAGGAACTCGCCATGCGCGCCCTGGCGACGCTCCGCGCTCGCGGGCACGATGCCCGCCTTACCCTCGTCGGCGGTGGTCCGGAATCGCGACTGCAAAACCTTGCGACGGATCTCGGGATTGCCAATGACGTGATGTTCGCCGGGCATCTTCGCGATCCGGCCCCGGCCGTGCTCGCCGCCCACGCCTCGCTCATGTGCTCCCGATCCGAAGCGTTCGGCCGGACGACTGTCGAGGCCATGTCCCTGGGCCGGCCTGTCATCGGAATCACCGGCGGGGCGACGCCCGAACTGCTGGCCCATGGACAAAACGGCTTGCTTTGCGAAGGCACACCGGCGGCGCTCTCCGCCGCAATGGAGCGGCTCGTCACTTCGCCAGGACTCGCCGCGCGGCTGGGCGCTCGTGGCGCGACCGTTTCCCAACGGTATTGCGACGAAGCTTACGCCGACGGCATCGAACGCCTCCTTCTCGAAACTCCCACACACTGGTCCTGATCATGCCCGCTGCCAGCGAACCGCCGCCTCCCAGAGTCAGCGTCGTCATCCCGGTCTTCAACGCTGCCAGCTATCTCGAAAGCGCGCTCGCCAGCGTCCAGGCACAGACATTCGCCGACTTTGAGATCGTCGCCATCGACGACGGTTCGACCGACAGGTCGAAGGCCATCCTGGATCACATGGCCGCCGCGGACCCGAGGATCCGGGTCATCAGCCGGCCCAACACCGGAATCGTCGGAGCGCTCAACGACGGCCTCGCGATTGCACGGGGCGAGTTCATCGCCCGCATGGACGGCGACGACCTTAGCCTGCCCGAGCGCTTCGCCAAACAGGTTGCCTATCTCAGCGCTCATTCCGACTGCGTCGCCGTGGGTTCATTCTTTACCTACATTGACTCCACCGGTGCGCGTGTGAAATGGAATCCGCGCAAGACCGATCATCAAGAAATCGAAAGCGCCCTCCTCGGCGGCGACGGCGGCGCGCTCATTCATCCAGCGGTCATGTTCCGTCGCAAGGCGATAGAGACTGTCGGCGGATATCGGGTGGAAGCCCAATGGATCGAGGATCTCGATCTCTACCTTCGGCTCGCGCTGATCGGACGACTCGCGAACCTGCCCGAAGTCCTTCTGCACTACCGCTATCACGCGCATAGCGTGAATTTCACCCGCAATGACGGCCGGCATCAACGCAAGCTATGGGTGATGGAGCAGGCCTATGCCGCACGCGGACTGAATTTTAACCCGAAAGACTGGCCGGCTCCATCGATCAATCCCGCCAATGGTGCGGCGGAAGCACGCGACTTCGCCCTTAGCTCGCTGCGCTTTTTCGAGTTGCGCACGCCGTGGCGCTACGCGCTGCGCGCCGTCCTTCTGGCGCCCACGAACCGTCGTTCATGGAAAACGCTCGGATACGTAGCCAAAGCCTTCCTGGGTATCGTGCCACGACCCGGCGCCGCGTGACGCCCGCCTCTTCCAAACCATCCATCCGACACCAGGAAATCATCCCGATGAGCAGCGACTGCATCATTTTTGTTCACAAGAGCGAAAGCTGGTATCTCTACTATACCGTCAAGCAGGCCCGATACTTCAATCCCACGGCCCGCATTGTCCTGATCACCGACGCGCCGCAGAAGAAACTAAGACCCTACGCCGAAATTCACGACATCTCGGAGTATTGGGAAGGCGCCAGCGTGATGGAGGAAATCTACGAACACAACAGCCCATTCACGCGGGAGTATGAAATCATCAACTTCCAACGATGGTTCGTGGTGCGGGATTTTCTTCGCCGGAACAAAGTGGACCGCGCAATCTACGTAGATTCGGATCTCCTCGTTTGTGACGACTTGTTCCGCGACTTTGATCGTATGGGCGAGGCATCTTTGGGAATCGTCGGCGTTCAGGGGCCATTCACGACATTCATCCCGAATGCCGATGTGATTTCTTCGTTTTGCGATTTCATCACGCATCTGTATCGCAATGAAAAAGCCAGCCTGACCGAACAGTATCGCGAGTGGCAGAAGGTCACGACGGATGTCTCCGTTACGGACATGCACGCGCTGCACACATTCATTTCCCGAATGGGACTAAAGACGCTGGACTTGAGTGTATTTCACGACGAAAGCGTTTACGACACGGCGGTCCAGGACAGCGACGGACTGAAACTCCGAAATGGAGCCAAGGACATCCAGTGGATCGACGGAAGGCCCAGCGTGCAGCGCATCGACTCCTCCGAGATGATCCGGCTCAAGACCATCCACTGCCAGGGCGCCGCAAAAGGAATGATCCTGAAGTTGTTCACCGCAAAGGACTTTTCCTACTACCGCGACAAGGTCGCCTTCAAGATGGATGACCTTGCGAAGCGGCTCGTTCCCTCTCATGCTTAACAAATCCTGCCTTCTCCACGCCTTGGAATCCAGACGTCGGCTGGCGCGCGAAGCGTCGATACCCTGCAAGCAAAGCGGGGCCGGCGAAGCCTCGAATCGATTCCCTGGGTGTTCATCGTGTCATCCGGGACGATGCCACATCACCACCGGGTGTTCCACAGCCATTCCCGTGCGGGATTGCCAGCTCAAGACTCGACGGCGACCCGAAATTAAACGCGACATCGTTTAGAAGCTATCCCAAAACCCCTTTGAGAAGGAGAAGAGCGCAGGCGAGATGAAGGAAACCTTGGAAGGCGGGAAGGGACTTTTCCCAGCGGATACAGAGGCGGCGGTAGTTCTGAAGCCAGGCG
>JAQTOP010000132.1 GCA_028713285.1 Terrimicrobiaceae bacterium | reverse complement strand
GCGGCGATCATCGCCGCCCGGGGAGCCAGCTCGGCGGCGTCGGCCGCCAATGCGCTCGTCGATCACGTTCGCAGCCTCGTCACTCCCGGAGCGGTGCATTCCGTGGCCGTGAAATCCGGCGGCCGTTACGGTTTCGATGCCGAGGTCTGGGCGGGCATGCCCGTTCGCACCACGGCGCAAGGCAGCTACGAAATCGTCGAGGGCTACGAGATGGACGAGTTCGCGAAGAGCCGGATCGCAGCGACCAACAAGGAGCTGGTGGACGAGCGGGCAATGGTCGCCGACCTGCTCGGCGCCTGACGCGATGCCCATCTCGCAAACCCTGGCGATGCGCATCGCCGCCGCGCTGGGTTTTACCGGCGTGATCTTCGGCGCGCTTGGGGCTCATTCCCTCAAGCCGGCGCTGGCTTCCTTTGGCACGGCGTCCACCTGGGAGACCGGGGTGCTTTATCAACTCGTCCACGCCGTCGCCCTGCTGGCGCTCGCCGCCGCCGGCCGCGCCACCGCGCTGGTGACGGCGCTGTGGACCGCGGGGGTCGTGATCTTCTCGGGCACGCTGTATGTCATCTCGCTTTCCGAATTCAAAATCCTCGGCGCGGTCACGCCCGTTGGCGGCCTGCTGGTCCTCACCGGGTGGCTGGCGCTGCTCATTCGCGGGCGATGACCGCGCACGCTGCAACGCTCGAAGTCCGCACCCGCGGCAAGGGCACGACCGAAATCACGGACGATGTCGCGCGAGTCGTCGCCGGGAGCGGCGTGCGGACTGGCATCGCCACGATCTTCCTCCAGCATACGAGCGCGAGCCTGGTGATTTATGAAAATGCGGATCCGTCGGCGCGCGTGGATTTGCACGCCTACTTCGAACGTCTCGTGCCGGAGAATGATCCCGCCTGGGTCCACACGCTCGAGGGGCCGGACGATACGACGAGCCACCTGCGGATGGCGCTCACGCGGACGAGCGAGACGATCCCGGTGCAGGGCGGGCGCCTGGCGCTCGGGACGTGGCAGGGCCTCTTCGTGTTCGAGCATCGGCGGGCGCCGCACACCCGCCGCGTGGTGGTAAGCGTCGTCGGCGTGACGTAGTCTCTATTGCTCGAACCACGAAACGCCATTTTCCGCGGCGGCGTGGGAGCGGGCATTCGGGTCATCCACGAGCACGGCCCGCGTGACCGGTGCGACGTGGCCGTCGCAGAACAGGACATTCGCGATGGCGGAGGGGCTGTTTGGCCGATTGCCGTGGAGGAAGGCGACGGTATCGGGCGTGACGGAAGGTTCGTAGTCATTCACCTCGGTGAGAAAGACGACGTTCCCGGGAAAGTTCAGCTCGTTGATTTTGAAACTGCGCACGCCCTCCTGCGGCTGGAGGTAGCGGTTCATCGCGTAGTTGAAGTAGAAAACTTCCGGGTCCCACACGCGCGGCGTTTTCGATGACGGATCGATCCAGAGCGATGGGATGCCGGGCTTCGGGCGGCTGCCGACGGGGAGTTCGGCCAGGGGCGTCTGGCTCAGATAGGCCGGCAGCGCGTTATACCAGGCCTTTTCCTGCTTCGCTTCGATGGGGGTCGCGCCGACCTCGGGAAGCTGATTTTCGTTGTCGATGAGATAGAGGTTCAGCGCGATGCCCCACTGCTGCAGATTCCGCGCGCTGGCGATGCCGGAGGCGTCCCGGCCGCGCGCGAGCAGCCAGACGATGGCCGCGATCACGAGCAGAATGCCGACGGCGCAGGCGAGCAGGATTTCGCGGGGTTTCATCTTCTCAGTCAACGGCCGCGCGGATCTTCGATGGTCCAGCCCGCGGGAGCGGCGAAGGCGAGGGGTTGCGGGGCTTTGGAAAGCCAGGCCAGGAAGTAATCGAACTCTGCGCCTCGCGCGGCATCGCGAATGGCATCGGCGGGTAGCCCGAGTTCCTGCGAGAGGAGCGAGGCAAAGAAACGCGAGGTCGTCACGACGGCGGGCTGGCCGGCGGGCAGGTCCTGCCGCTTGAGCAGCACCATGCCGCTGATCTTTCCCAGCCGGTCCACCTGCGCGGGCGTGAGCGTGAGCTGCACGAGCGGGGTGCTCCACGGCAGGCTGTTGTAAACGCGGCTGGCCGTGAGCGGGCCGGCGGGCCATTCGTCGCGGATGGACTGGCGCGAGTAGGCCGCGATCTGCGTGCCGGAAACCTCGGTGAGGGCGGCGAGGTAGCCGAGGAGAATCTGGTCCTCGGGCATCGCCTCGGAGAGATCGCCGAGCGGTTTGTCCGCGCGGCGGATTTGATCCGCGAAGAGCGCGATCTTCCTGACGACGGCGGCGTCGGCCGGCGCGGTGTTGGCAGTCATGGGCAGGAGCTGCTGCCGGAGCACGCGCCAGGAATTGCCGTCGCGCTTGAGATCGAGCCGGGCGATGGTGAAGCCGCCGTTGTCGCGCAGGATGTTCTCCGAGACGGGCGGCTTCCAGTTGTAAAACGTCTCCTCCGACCAGGCGTCCCGTTCGCGGCCCGAGTAGATGCGGTGCGCGAGGATGGCGTCCACGCCGAGCTTGCCGAGCTGCGCGAGGAAGGCGGCGGGAGGGTTCTTCGGCGATTCGAACTTCATCCAGGTGAGCAGGGTGAGAGTGCCGGGCGGGCGGGGGCCGAGCTTTTGCGCGATGGCGGCGTAGTCCCGCACGGGTTCGACGTTGCCCGGCGTGTCGCCGAACCACGTGGGGAAGCGCTCGGGGGCCTGCTCGCGTGGCGTATCGCCGTAGAAATTCGCGAGCACCTCGACGGGCAGGCCGGCGAGATCGGCGCGGGCGGCGAATTGCGTGCCGGCGGTCGCGGGCCGGCCGTCGGGCGCGGCGAACGGGCAGAGCACCTTTGGGTTGAGTTGCGCGAGGGCGGCGGAAGGAATGTTGTTGTCGAGATTGCCGAGAACGACGAAATCGTAGCCGGTCTCATTGAAGAAACCGACCATGTTGCCGTAGCCCGTGGCAAGACTGGCGAAGGATCCGCCGAGGCTGTCGCCGAGATCGACGAGCACGACCTTCGCTCCGGTTTTCGCGGCCTCTTCGCGGACTCTTTTCACGTAGCCGGCGAGATACGGGTAGTGCTGCAGCGGGGCGAGGTTTTGAAGTGCGAGGGGATAGACGTTGCCCCGCATGCGGCCCGATTGCAGGACGATCACGTCGGCGGAATCGGCCCTGGGCTTCGAGCAGCTCGAAAGAACAATGCACGCGGCCAGGCCGAGCAGGAGGATCGGCCTCGGTAACAGGGGTGCGTGATGGACGGGGGCGGTCAACGAAGTCATGGAGAAATGCGATTTAACATACCGCAAGCAATTCCCGCGCGCGGCACCGTTTTAATGCAAAGTTTCCGTGACAACTCCGGAAGCGTTTTCGTCCGCCGGCCGCATGCCGGGCGCGTCGCTCAGGTAGTTCGTCCGGCAGAGCCGCGCATACACGCCGTTCGCCGCGAGCAACTCGGAATGCCGGCCCCGCTCGACGATGCGTCCGCGTTCGAGCACGAGAATCTCGTCGGCATGACGCACGGTCGATAGGCGGTGGGCGATGACGAAGCTGGTGCGGTGGGTCATGAGCCGGTCGAGCGCGCCCTGGATGAGACGCTCGGTGACGGTATCGACGCTGGCCGTGGCCTCGTCGAGGATGAGGATGGGCGGATTCTTCAACAGCGCGCGGGCGATGGAGATGCGCTGTTTCTCGCCGACGCTGAGCTTCACACCGCGCTCGCCGACGGGGCTGTGCAGGCCTTTTGGCAGGCGGCGGACGAAGGCGGCGGCATTCGCGGCCTCGAGGGCGTTCCACATTTCCTCCTCGGTCGCGCCGACTTTCCCGACACGCAGGTTCTCGGCGGTCGTTCCATTGAAGAGAAAGCTTTCCTGGGTGACCATCGCGACCGCGCCCCGCAGGGCGGCTGCCGGATACGACTCGATCGGGCGCCCGTCGAGCAGGATGCGCCCGCCGGTGAGTTCGTAGAATCGCACCAGCAGGCTGACGAGCGAGGACTTGCCCGCGCCCGTGCTGCCCACGAGGGCGACCATTCTGCCCGGAGGCGCATGGAGGCTGATGTCGTGCAGCACCGGCTGCCCGGCTGCGTAGGAGAAGCTCACTCCCTCGTAGCGGACATCGCCGCGAATCGCCGCGGCATTGGCGTCCGTGACCGGCGGTCCCGACGGCTCGGGCTCGGCATCCATGATCTCGAAGACGCGCTCGCCGGCGGCGCGCCCGGCCTGGAAGATTTGATTGAGCGAGTGAAGTCGCCCAATGGGTTCGTAAAGAAACGGGGCAAGCACCGTGAAGGCGAACAGCGCGCCCAGATCCATGCGGCCGATCAGCACCTCGTGTCCGCCGTAACCGATGATCGCCACCGCCCCGCACGCGGTGAGAAATGTCATCGCCGGATTGTAGATCGCCCATGCCCGCATTACGACGAGCGTCGCATCGGCCAGCCGGCGGCTTGCGCTGTCGAACCGCGCATGCTCCGCGGGTTCGCTGGTGTAGGTCTTGATTTGTCGGATTCCCGAGAGGTTGTCGTGCAGAATTGCGTTCATGTCCGAGGCGGCACGGCGTTGCAGGCGGTAGCGGGATCGCGCGGTGAGCGTGTAGGCGAGCGCGCCGACGGCGAGCAGGGGAATCGGCACCGCCGCGACGAGGGCGAGCGCCGGGTTGTAAGCCACCATCAGCACGGCGACGATCGCGATTTGCAGCACCGCCACTGTGCCCTGCTCGATCCCGTCGATGAGCACCCGCTCCACGGCGGTCACGTCCTCGACGAGCCGGGTCATCACGTCGCCGGTCGCCCGGTTGTCGAACCAGGTCAGTGGCAGCCGCTGGATGTGCCCGTAAAGATCGCTGCGCAGGTCGAAGATCACCTTCTGCTCGAAGACGTTGTTCAAAAGGATCCGCAGCGCGTTCAGGAGGGCCTGCGCGAAAAAGGCGGCGAAGGCCGCCGCGACCAGCGGTACCAGCAGTTCGGGCCGATGGCCGCGAATCGCGTCGTCGATGATTCGCCGCGTCACGTCGGGAAAGACCACCACCGTCACCGTTCCAAGAATCGCGCAGGCGAGGGTGGCGGCGGCGAGCCCGGGGTATCGGCGGAGGTAACGAAGGACGCGCAGGTTCGGGTGCATTGGGTGTATGGCTGATCTTTTACGACGCCGGGCGGCGCGGAAATGCTGATTTTTGTGAGAAACTTCGTGGCCCTGCCATGTCGGCCGTGGTGGGGAGCCAGGGCGTGGCGTTTGGTGATAAGTCGGCTGCATTCCGCGACTTCCGTCATTGGCATGCCACCTGCTTTTACCGTTCCTCGCGCTGCGACAGCATTTGTCTGGTGCAGCCAGTCATACAACCAACCCACAATCCAGCTATAACATGTTCATAAAAACTCGAAAATGGACGTCTCTGCTCGCCGCCGTGCTCATCGGCGGGTCAGTGGGCGTCGGATCCTCCTGGGCCCAGGCGGCCGCTCCGGCCGCAACCCCTGCACCCACCCCTACGATTGTTACCCGCGTCGCGGATCTGGAGGCATACGTGACCAACGGCGCCCCCAGCACCACACAGGTCGGCCCGCTCGGCGCCACCTCGGGTCCGGGCCACAACGCCTGGATGATGACCTCGGCGGCGTTCGTGTTGATGATGACGC
>JAQTOP010000043.1 GCA_028713285.1 Terrimicrobiaceae bacterium | reverse complement strand
GCGCGTCGCCGCCAGCCAAATCCTGCCCGCGCCCGAAGTGAAGCCGTTTTCCGGGGACCGTCAACGGTTGATCGATTCCGTGCGCGACGCACTCTACGCGAGCAAGATCGTGAGCTACGCGCAGGGCCTCGATTTGCTCGGCACCGCCGGCAGGCTCTACAATTGGAATCTGAACTTCGGCGATATCGCCACGATCTGGCGCGGCGGCTGCATCATTCGCGCCGTCTTCCTCAATCGCATCAAGGAGGCCTACGAGGAAAACCCGCAGTTGGAAAACCTGATGCTTGCGCCGTTCTTCACGGAAATTTTCCGCAAGACGCAGGCCGGCTGGCGGCACGCCATCACCGCGGCCATCGAGCAGGGCGTCGCGGCGCCGGCGTTCACCGCGAGCCTCGGTTACTACGACAGCTACCGCGCCGAGCGCCTGCCGGCGAACCTGCTGCAGGCCCAGCGCGACTTCTTCGGCGCGCATACCTACGAGCGGATCGACAAGCCCGAGGGCGAGTTCTTCCACACGGAATGGCTGGCCTAGGCGCGACTTTTTAGGCCATGCTGCGACATGCGCGGGATCTCCGTCCATCGTCGTTCGTCGTTCGTCGTTCTCATCGCACTCGTGCTGTGCGCGGGCATCGCGCTCTATGTTGTCCCTGCATGGAACAACGCACGGGTCGTCGGTGAGATGACTGGCGCGCTCAACGATGCGCGCCATCTCCAGATCGCGATCCAGATGATGAGCATGGATCACAAGAATGGCGGGGAACACTCGGGCGGCGCGCTGCCCGCGGACCTCGGCGTGAAGAGCGAGCGCGAGTATTTTCAGCGGATCACGCGGGACAGTTACATGGCGGCGTCCGACATTGAGCGCATCCGCGGGCGAAATGAATTTTCCATTGCCAACGCCGCGAGCACCGATCCGCCGGACACCGCTTTCATTGTTTCGAATGGAGCGCTCCATCCCGATGCGCACCATCGCGGAGGATTCGTCGTCTTCACGCTCGGCGGCAGCGGAGGCGTTTACAAGCGGCCGACGGATGCGGGCAACCCGTCCGCGCTGAAGCTCCCCAACCGCCAGCCGCAGATTTTACCGAAGGAATAGCTCAGGCAAAGACCTCGCGGCAGGCGCGGGCGGTATTCACGTGGACGGCGACCACCTGCGAGGTGTCCGGCGTATAGCCGCCCGCGAGCACCCATGCGATGGGGATGCCGTGCGACTTTGCGAACTCGAAAACGCGGCGGTCGCGGGCCATGAGGTCCGCGTGGCCGAGGTCGAGGGGCGAATACGGATCGTCGCGGAGCGGGTCGGCGCCGGCCTGATAGAGGAGCAAATCCGGCCGGCCGCGCTCGAGCAGCAGCGGGAGATTGCGCTCGAGGATCGCGCGCATTTCGTCCCCCCTGCAATTGTTCGGCAGCGGCGCCGCGAAATGGTTCGGACCGGCGGGATGCCGGGTCGTCCGCACGTCGGTAAAAGCGTGATTCTCCCAGTAATCGCTGCCGTAGATCGACAGCGCGAATATCCAGTCGCGACTTTCGGCGAGGGCGGCGGTTCCGTTACCGTAATGCAGGTCCATGTCGAGCACGGCCGCGCGCCGGATGCGACCCTCGGCGCGCAATTTTTCCAGTGCGACGACGAGTCCATTGAACGTGCAGAAGCCCTCGCCGTGATCCGCGCAGGCATGATGAAAGCCGCTCGCGAGCGCCGCCGAGACGCCTTCATCGAGTGCGGTAAGCGCCGCTGCATGGACGCCGCCGTTTGTCAGGCAGACTGAGGGAAACAAGGCCGGCGACCAGGGAAACTTCTGCGACTCCGCGAGCGCGCGAGGATCGCCGGTGCGGACGGCCTCGATATATGCGGAAGTGTGAACCCGCCGGAGGTCCGATTCGGTGACAGGCGCGGGCGGAACGATCTCGATGCACGAATCGTTCCGCAATGCGTCGGCAACCAGGCGGAATTTTCGAATCGGCATGATGTGCTCGCCGATGGGCGCTTCGAAGCCCGGATCGTAAAAGACGCGAAGGCTCATTCACATTGAAGTCGGCGGAAGCAAACGCACAGGGGCGTCGCCGCGCGGGAAATGCTCGAAATTGCGGAAGACGCTTTCCATATCCTGCGCGCGGAATTCCATCGCATACATCCGATAGAGACTCTCGACGATGCCGCGGACCTCTGTGCCAGACAACGCGGCGCGGGATTCGTCGCCGATGAGGCGGACGAGCAGCGAGAGCGGAAGGGGACGCGGCCCGCCGGAGGCATCGATTTCGTCCGGCGAGCGGAAGTCGGGCTGAAGGTAAGGCAGCGCGGCCGGATCGATCTTTTTGTAGCCGGCTTTTTCGTAGGCCGTGAGACGAATTCTGCGCGCCTCGTCGGCGGGGTCGGAGTGCTCCATTTCTGCGGCGAGGCAGATCGGCTGCGTTGCCGGCAGGTGCTGCGCCACGAGGCACTCCCTCGCGGCCTGGACAGGGAGGGCGCGCAGCCATCCGGCGATCCCGCTGCGTCGCCAGGCGGGTGCGACGAGATTGTGCGACATGTGAACGACGGCCATTCCAAAATCCGCGCGCACGATGGCGGTGTGGTCGCGCACGCCGACGAATTCGCCGCCGTGCGTGATCCACAGCACTTCGTAGCGCAGCGCGCAGCCGTTGACGGGTTCCTCCGGATTCCACGCGAGCCGCCGGGCGATCACGCCGGCCTGCTCCATCTCGTGGCTGGCACCGAACTCGCGCCAGAGCGCCTCGTATGCGGCGGGGAAATGCGGATCGGTCGTCGAGCGGATGGGGTGGAGTTCGAAGCCGGTCCAATCGAGCGTGGCGCATCTGGCATCGCCGGGCGCAAGGTCGGCGGCGTGCATCCAGGGCTGAAGCATTCGCCGATGCTGCGGCGCGTGGCCGGAAGAGGCAAGCGCACGCGGGATCGCGCACAAGGAATGGCTGCCTCGCATAGATTCGAACTATGACAAAGAGATCCAGAATCTCTCGTGCTACCGTTACACCACGAGGCAAGGAATGGAGGCGGGACAGGTGCCTGGCCCGATCCTCCGGGAGTGCGGATACTCTATTCCGAAACGCGCGGATACAAGAAGTTTTTGGTTCCTGCCCTGCGCCGGATCGTGGCGTGCGCTACTCCGAATCGGCCGGAAAAAACCCGAAGTATTTCCGGGCATTTCGATAGCAGATGTCCTCGACCATGCTTCCAACGAGCGCGAGGTCGTTCGGGATGCGACCGCGCACGATGTCGTCGCCGAGGATGTTACACAGCAGCCGGCGGAAGTATTCGTGCCGCGTGTAGGAAAGAAACGAACGGCTGTCGGTGAGCATTCCGACGAACTGGCTGAGCAGGCCGAGCTGGGACAATGCCTCGATCTGCCGGGTCATGCCGTCGAGCTGATCCAGGAACCACCAGCCGCTGCCGAACTGCATCCTGCCCGGGGTGACGCCGTCCTGGAAGTTGCCGATCATCGCGGCGATCAGCTCGTTGTCGCGGGGATTCAGGTTGTAGATGATCGTCTTTGGCAGGCCGCCCGCCTGCTGGAGCCGGTCGAGATGGCGGGAGAGGCCTTCCGCGATCGGCCAGTCGCCGATGGAATCGAAGCCGGTGTCGGGGCCGAGCGCCTGCAGCATGGCTGTGCTGCTATTGCGCAGGGCGCCGTAGTGAATCTGCTGAGTCCAGCCCTTCCCGGCATCCATGAGCGCGAGTTCGTGAAGCATGAACGACTTGAAGCATCGCACGTCCGTGGCGGAAATCGGCTGGCCGGCGCGCGCCTTTGCGAAGATCGCGGCGGCCGCCGAGGTGGGGCAGTCGTCCGCAAATACCGTCTCGATCCCTCGATCCGAAAGCCGGCAGCCGGCCGAGTGAAAAAAATCGTGACGCGTTTGCAGGGCTGCGAGGAAGGCATCGAGATCGCGAATGTCCGCTCCGGCCGATTCTTCGAGCTTCGCCAGCCACTCGCGAAAGATGGCGGGCTTGTCCACGGCTAGCGCCTTGTCGGGCCGCCACGTGGGCCGCACCTGAATTCCGAACGACGCGTCCCGCGCGATGGCGAGATGGTGCTCGATCGAGTCCACGGGATCGTCGGTCGTGCAGACAACCTGCACTCTCGACTTCTCCATCAAGGAGCGGCACGAAAAATCCGGCGATGCGATGAGACGGTTGCATTCCGCGTAGATGTCGCCCGCGGTTTCCGGGCCGAGCAACCGGTCATGGATTCCGAAGTAGCGGATCAGCTCGAGATGGGTCCAGTGATAGAGCGGGTTCCGGAGGGTCTTCGGAACGACCTCCGCGAATTTTTGAAATTTTTCCCAGTCGGAGGCCGCGCCGGTGCAGTAGTGCTCCGCCACGCCGGCGGTGCGCATCGCGCGCCATTTGTAGTGGTCGCCGTGGAGCCAGATCTGTGTGATGTTTTCCCACCGCCGGTCCTGCGCGATCTCCGCAGACGCGAGGTGGCAATGGTAGTCGATGATCGGCAGCTCCGCCGCGTGGCGGTGGTAAAGCTCCCGCGCCGGCTCGCTATCGAGCAGGAAGTCTGCGTGGATGAATTCCCGGTTCATGATGAGGAGCGGTGGGTTGCATCGGATTCGCCGCCACGGGCCCACGGCGGCGGTTCGCTCAACTGGTAGAGCATTTCCCCGGCTTTCGGGACGAGAAGAATGCCCTCGTTCTCGCTCCCGGCGAAATCCTGCGGATCGATCGAGTCGGGGTCGCGGTAGCCGAGGTTGATCGCGGCGCATTGCTCCGCTGGAATACGCGTGGCGAGGGTGACGCGGGCGCGGCATCGTTCCACGCCGTCCTCGAATGTCCCGATGCCGCGCACATGCGTGGAATGGGCGAGCACGCCCCACGGCACGTCTTTGAATAGGTCCCACTGCTTGAGGAAATAATCGCGGCAGTGGTAGCCGATGGACTCAATGAGAGCGCCATGCGTGGCGGAGACGCGGTCGATGTGCGGCGCGAAGATGATGAGTTCGCCGCCGTCGGCCAGCACGGGCTCGAGTTTATACATGCACTTCCCGCCGGTCCAAATGTCATCATACATCCTCGGCGCGCAGGACAGAATCGTATGAAACGGCTTCTCCTTGCGGGTGATGTGCAGGTGGCGGGAGAGCTCGGAAGCCTCGTCCCAGGCGGCTTCAGGAGGTCCGGCGAATGCTCCGGCCAGCTCGGCGCCGCGCACGACGAGACAGATGCACAGCTTCGGCACGCGGACCATCGAAGCGGCGCGATCCACGACCTGACGCACCGGCGTCCATTTGTTCCCGATGATCATCGGATTCGTGACGACCGCGCCGAGCCAGTGAAAAAAGTTCAGCACCTCGGGCCCGCTTACGCCCGGGAAGAGGTATTTGTTGCCGCCCGAGAAGCCGACGACTTCGTGGGGAAACACCGGGCCGACGATGAGAAGCTGATCGTAGTCGAACAGCCGGCGGTTCACCCGCACGGCGACGTCCATCGCGAAGAGGCCGCCGGAAAGCGCGCGGATTTCTTCAGCGGGAATCGTTCCGACGGAGGTCAGCGCGGCGGGGTTGTCCCACTCGTGATTGAGAAGCTGAACGTCGCAGTAACGGCTGGCGCGTTCGGCGTGCGAAATGCCCAGGCGTTCGCAAATGGCTTCCTCCGGCATCGGCGGGTGCGTTCCGAGGGCGACCATCACGTCGAACGATCGCGTCTCCGATGCAAGGTGCGCGTGGAGGGCCTTGAATACGACATCGACCGGCGCGGTGCGCGTGGCATCGGGCACAATGATCAGCAGCCGCTTGCCGCGATAATCCGCCGCGGGGCAGAGGTCCGCAACAAGCCGGGCAATCTGGTCCGCGGAAACCGATTCACCGTCCGCAGGGGAAATGGAAAGCACGCCGGAGGCCATCGTCAAATGGTCTGGGAAAGAAAGCCGCCGTCAACCTGCAGGTCGATGCCGGTGACGAAGCCGGAGGCGCGCGGGCTGGCAAGGAAGATCGCCGCTCCCACGAGTTCCTGCGCCTGGCCGAAGCGCGCCATTGGCGTGTGATTTAGAATGGCTTCGGCCCGCGGGGTGGGGGTGCCATCCGGATTGTAAAGCAGCGCGCGATTTTGCTCCGCCGGGAAGAATCCCGGCGTGAGCGAGTTCACGCGCACGCCCGCCGGCGCCCACTCCCGGGCAAGAAATTTCGTGAGGTTGAGCACGGCAGCCTTGGCGGCGGAATACGTGACGACGCGGCTGAGCGGCAGATGCGCGGAGACGCTGGCAATGTTGATGATGCTGCCTTTCCCGCGGACGGCCATGGCGGGGCCGAATTCCTGGCAGGGCAGCAGCGCGCCGCCTGCGAGATTCAGGGCGAAACTGTCATTCCAGTCGGCGAGCGAGATCGCCTCGAAACGGTGTTCGGCGGTGACGGTGACCTTCGGATCATTCCCGCCTGCGGCGTTCACCAGTATCGTGGGCGCGCCCAGCGACGTTTCGATTTCGCGATGGACGCTCGCGAGGCTTTCGCGGACCGTCGCATCGGCGGAAAAAAAACGCGCGCGGCCGCCCTGCTCCGCAATTCGCCGGACGCAATCGTCCCCGCGCTCTGCATTGCGCCCGAGCACGACGACGGAAGCTCCCGCGCCGGCGAGGCCCTCGGCGAGCGCGCCGCCGAGGACGCCTGTCGCTCCGATGACGACGGCCACCTCGCCGGTGAGGTCGAACAACTCGCTCACGCGTGTGTGCCGAAGATCGGCTGTATGTGGCGGCGAAACAAATTATCGGTGACGTTCCGCGCAATGATTTCCTCGTTGGCCTTCAATGCGTCTGTGTAGCGCGCCTTCATTCCCGCGGCGATTTTGAACCCGACGTGGATCAGTTGGCGGAAGTCGGGATTGCACGCCGGGTTCGCAGGGTCGTGGCGCAGCGCGTTCGCGAATTGCGCGGATGTCCAGCCGGCGACGTCCTTTGGATCTGGAAGACGGTCCTTCGCAATGTCGATCACGGTTGCATACGGCGCGCAGAGTTCGTCGCAGCGGTCGTGGGCGCCGGCATAGATTTCCTTCGCGAGGACGAGGCCCGTTCCGCCCGATTCGGCCAGGCCGATCACTTCCTCGAGCCAGGTCGTGCCGGCGGTCTTCACATGCAGGCCCGCGTCGTGCTTCTTGAGGAGGCGATTGATGATCGGATAGATCGAAAATTTATCGCTGCCGGAGTGGACGCTCAGCTTGAGCGTTTCGGGCAGGCCGAACTCGCAAATCGCAAAGGCGATGACGTGGAGATCCTCGTCGAATTCCTTTTCGAATTGCGCGAGGTCGCCGACGTAATCCACGCCCTTGTTGAAGCGCCCGCTGAATTTTGGCGCGATGGTTTGGACGGGAATATCCTCCGCCGCGAGCATCGCAAGGATGAGGAACAGCTCGATGGGAGTCTGCGGGGTGTCCGTCTCGTCCACGGAGACCTCGGTGACAAAATCACCGCGGCCCTTTTTCGCCTCGATGTGGCGATAAATCCGTCCAGCCTCCTGCGTGGCGAGCAGAAATTTCCTGGCAGTGGCGCGGACGGAATCTTCGCTCAGCTCGAACGGCCGCTCGATTCCCGGAATCGCGAGCCCGCCGAGGTACTTGCGCATTCCGCCCGTGAAGCACTCGATCGAGTCGGAGTCCGCGGCGCTGCCTGTAAAGTCGGCGACGTCGAGCGTGTAGAAATCGCTGGCCACTAGAAAGGCGTCCACTGTCTTCAGGCCGATGTGGTCGGCATCGACGTAATAGGCGCCCTTCCAGCCCAGCGCGGCCACGGCGGCGTCGGCCTCGGCGCGCAGATCGTCCGGCTTGCTCTGCACGATCGTGTGCTCGCGGTTGGATTTGTTCCAGACCGGAAAGACATCGATGCCTGCATCGCGGGCCTGAAGAATCGCATCGAGTTGCGCCTGGCCTTGATGCGCAAAACGGTCGCCGCAGCCGAAGGTATATTTCTGGATAAGCATCGTCGGGAGTGTGAGCGCGGGCTGATCCGCACGGACTGAAAAGACCGGGGGCGGTGCGCCAATACTCAGGCTACATGGATAGCAAAAGGCGTTTCGCAGCGTCCACCGTATTGTGATATTTTCGGCGGATGTTCCGTTTGATTCGCCCGACGCTCGTCTTTATTGCACTCGCCGCTTCGTTGTATTTCACAGGCTGCAAGAGCATGGGCGGCGGCTCGCCGGCGGGACAGGCCCAAGTGACCGTCACCGGAGTGCTCGAGCCGCAGATTGAAACGAAGGCCGAGGAGGTTTTCGAGCGGCACGGTTTTGATTTCAAAGGCTCCGGAGATGGACGAATGGACTTCGAGCGGGCGGGGGGATTGATGGGAAACATCCTCTATGGAAACTGGCAGGAGAATGATGTGACGACGCGCGTGACGCTCTTCATCATTCAGAAAGATCCGACGACGTTTGCGCTGCGCGCGCGATCGATCGCCGTCCGTCACACCTTCGGCGCGGACTCCGACACGGAACTCTTCGACGTGCAGGGCGCACGTTACAAGGTGATCCTCGACAAGATCGCGAAGGAGCTGCGCGAGGAAAACGCCGCGCGCTGAATGCGGCGAGCGCGGATTCAACGCAGTTCGTCCGGGAGCAGCGGCTGGAGCCCCTTGACGTTCTGCGCGGCGCCCCGATGGCAGACGAGCACGGCGTCGGGCGTCTCGATCACGACGAGATCGCTTACTCCGCAGAGCGCAATCGTGCGCGAATTCGCAATCACGATGTTGTTGTGCGAATCGAGGACGGCGCTCGATCCGCGCAGCGTATTTTTCGCGGAGTCCTCGCCGAGATGGGCGGGAAGCGCCGTCCACGTGCCGACGTCGTCCCAATCGAATTCCGCCCGGATCGCGAGCACGTCCTTCGCCTGTTCCATGATCGCGTAATCGACGGAAATTTTTGGCAGGTGCGCGAAGCGCGCCGCCAGATAAGCGCCAGGATCGCCGGCGGGGAAATCCTGGATGAACACGGCGAGCGGAGGGATGAGGCGCTCGCACTCGGCAAGGAACGCCCCGGCGCGCCAGACGAACATGCCGGCGTTCCAGCCGTAGGAGCCGCTGGCCACGTATTCCTCGGCGGTGTCGGGATCGGGCTTCTCGACGAAACGCTCGACGATGCTCACCCGGCTGCCACGCGGGGCGGTCCCGAATTCGCCATTGAGCTTGAGGTAGCCGTAGCCGGTCGCGGCAAATGCCGGAGGAATCGAAAACGTGAGCAGCGCGGAGGAATTCTGCATCGTCTCCGCAGCATCGCGAAGCTGACGCTGGAAGGTCGCGCTGTCGTGGATCATCGAATCCGCCGGCAGAAGCGCGCAGACCGCGTCCGGATTGCGGGCACGTGCGAATCCGGTGGCGAAGGCGGCCGCCGGAGCGGTGTCGCGCTTCGCGGGCTCGGCGAGGAATTGTCCGGCTTCAAGAATCGGAACGGCCTCGCGGCAGGCCTCGAGCTGGTCGCGATTCGTCAGGACGAAGACGCGCTCCGCGGGAACGACGTCGATCGCGCGGAGGACGGCGTCTTCGAGGAGGGTGCGTTCGCCGAGCAGGCGCAGCAGATGCTTCGGCGTGCGCGTGCGGCTCATGGGCCAGAAGCGTTCGCCGGTGCCCCCGGCCATGATGAAGATAAAGAGGTTTTCCATTGTTCGAGAAATAAAGAGATGGCTCGCGATGGAGGACTAATCGCCGAGAGCATTACGGGCTTTCGCGAGGGCGTCGAGTCGTTCCTCCCACGAGCGCTGCCGTTCGCGGTGCTCTTCGACAACAGAGGCGGGAGCGTTTTGCACGAAGGTGCCGCTGGCGAGTTTCGCGCGCACTTTTTCGATTTCCGCGCGGACTTTCCCCAACTCGGCGACGAGGCGCTTTTTTTCGACTTCGGCGTCGATGATGCCGGCAAGCGGGAGATAAATGTCGCCGATGGGCGTTACGCACACGACCGCGCCATCCGGCGCGCGCTCGCACACATCGAGCGTTTCGGCGTTGAGCAAAATCCTGAGCACCGCGCATTCGTCCGCGATCCATGGCGCGCCCGGGCGAATCGCCCATGCGAGCTTCCGGTTTGAGGGGAGATTGTAGGTGGCACGGAGGTTGCGGGCTTGTGAGATCGCGGCATGAATGGCATCCGCGCGGCCATCGCTTGCCGTCGGCGCGTCGATCTCCGGCCACGGGGCGAATTGAATCGTCGTTGCGCCGAAGCCGAGACCGCTCCAAAGCTCCTCGGTGAGGAATGGCGCGTAGGGATGCAGCAGGCGCAGCACGCGCCCGAGGGTGAAGTCGATGGCCGCGAGCGTGCCGGCCTTGCGCTCCGGGTCGCCGCCGTGGAAGTCGGCCTTCGCGGTCTCGACGAATTTGTCGCAAAACTCCCCCCAGACGAAATCGTAGAGCGCCTGCGCGATGTCGTTGAAGCGGTAGGCGCGGTAGCCTTCTTCGATGCGCGCGATGGTGGTGTCGAGCTTGTGGAGAAGATCCTGCGCGAAGATCGACAGCGTGTGCCGCGAAGGATCGGCGTCGGGATCGATCGATCCCTGCATTGTGCGGAAGCGGCAGGCGTTCCAGAGCTTGTTGCAAAAATTCCGGCCCTCGACGATCTGCTGCTCGTCGAACTTGATGTCCTGTCCCTGCGGCGCGATGCGCATGAGGCCGAAGCGCAGGCCGTCCGCGCCGTATTTCCCGATGAGGTCGAGCGGGTCGGGAGAGTTGCCGAGCGACTTCGACATCTTGCGGCCCGCCCTGTCGCGGATGATGCCGGTGAAGAATACGTCGCGAAACGGGACCTCGCCCGTGTATTCGAGCCCGGCCATGATCATGCGGGCGACCCAGAAAAAAATGATGTCGGGCCCGGTGACCAGCACGCTCGTCGGGTAGAACTTCGCCCGCGCCGGGGCGTCCATCGTCTCGTGCGCCCACAGCCACGAGGAGAACCACGTGTCGAGCACGTCGGGATCCTGCTGCCAATCTCCGCCCGGCGACTCGATCTGGCAGCGCACCTCTCCGCCGCGATACCACACGGGCACGCGGTGGCCCCACCAGAGCTGGCGCGAGATGCACCAGGCCTGGATGTTCTCGAGCCAGTGGTCATAGACCTTTTCCCAGCGGTCCGGGAAAAAGCGGATGAGGTGATCGCGCACGGCGGCGCGGGCCTCGGAGGATTTCGGGTATTTGAGGAACCACTGCTCGCTCAGTCGCGGCTCGATGGGCACGTCCGCACGCTCGCTGAAACCGATGTTGTTCTGATGCGGCTCCTCCCGCACGAGCAGCTTGAGATCGTCAAGTTTCTTGACCGCCTCGACGCGCGCCTCGAAGCGGTCCAGGCCTGCAAATCCCTCGCCGGCCAGCGCGTTCATCGTGCCGTCGGGATTCATCACATCGAGCACCGGCAGGCCGTGGCGCATGCCGATCTCGTGATCGACCTTATCGTGCGCGGGCGTGACTTTCAGCACCCCGGTTCCGAATTCGAAGTCCACCGCGTCGTCGCCGACAATCGGAATCACCGCCGCATCTTCGACGGGGAGCGGACGCCGCACATGCTTGCCGATGAGGTGGGCGTAGCGCGGATCCTTTGGATTCACGGCGACGCCGGTGTCGCCGGGGATGGTTTCCGGACGTGTCGTCGCGATCTCGAGGAACGTGCCCGGCTCTTCCACGACCTCGACTTTGAAATAGTAGAGGTAGCCCTTCTGCGCCTTCGGGATGACCTCCTCGTCGCTGAGCGCGGTGAGCGAAATCGGGCACCAGTTCACCATTCGCGTCCCGCGATAGATGAACCCCTTGCGGTAAAGATCGACGAAGACCTCCTGCACTTTCCGGACGTAGCCGGCGTCCATCGTGAAGCGTTCGCGGCCCCAGTCGCACGAGCAGCCGAGCTTCTTGAGCTGGTTGATGATGATGCCGCCGTGCTTCTCCTTCCACTCCCAGACGCGCTCGAGAAACTCCTCGCGGCCGAGGTCGTGGCGGGTCCTGCCCTCGTTCTTGCGCAGCGCGCGTTCGACGACCGTCTGCGTGGCGATGCCCGCGTGATCCGTGCCCGGCAGCCAGAGCACCTCGTGACCGCGCATGCGCGCTCGCCGGGCGAGGATGTCCTGGATCGTCGTGTTGAGCACGTGGCCGAGCGTGAGGACGCCGGTGACATTGGGCGGCGGGATGACGATGGAAAACGCCGGTTTCTCCGACGCGGGATCGGCGGTGAAGCAGCCGTCCGCCAGCCATCGGGCATACCACTTCTCCTCGACGGACGCGGGTTCGTAGCTCTTGGAAATCTCGGCCATGGGAACGCGCACTTTGCGGCAAATCCCTCGGCGCGCGCAAGTCCGCGACTCGCCGCGCGCCGGCGGGAAGAAAAAGCCCTTGCGCGCCGCGCGACCCATTCCCACGTTGTGTGCCCCGATGCGCCGCCTTTTTCTTGTCTTCCTCGCCGTGCTGCCCGGCCTCGCCGGCGCAGCGACCTGGAACGTGATTCAGTTGGACCAACGGCGCTATGTTCCGGTCTCCGACGTGGCGGCATTTTATCGAATGGCCCAGGATGCATCGAGCGGCGACCGCTTTCGTCTCGCTTCGGCGAATCGGATCGTCGAGGGCCGCGCCGGCACGAGTGAAGTGCGCATCAACGGCGTGAAATACGTCACCTGCTTCCCGCTGCGTTCACGGGACGGTCGTATCTTCATCTCCGCAATGGACGTGACAAAAATCATCGAGCCGCTCATCCGCCCAGGGAAGATTCAGGGTGCGACGCAGATACGCACCGTCGTCCTGGATGCCGGCCACGGCGGCCACGACAGCGGCGCGGTGGGCGTGCTGGGCCGCGAGAAGGACTACACGCTGGATGTCGTGCTGCGCGCACGGGCGTTGCTCTTGCGAGCAGGCTTCAAGGTCAAGACGACGCGGTTGTCCGACGTCTTTATCCCGCTCGAGGACCGGGTGGCGATAGCGAATCGCTTGACGGGAGCGCTGTTTGTAAGCGTCCACTTCAACAAGAGCAATACCTCCGGAGGCACCGGAATCGAAACCTACGCGCTGGCGCCGCGGGGCGTGCCATCGATGGATGAGGCCAGCCTGCACTACAGCGATTTCACGCAAAACCCGGGCAATGTCCACGACGCCGAGAATATCGCGCTCGCCGCCGCGGTGCATTCCATGATGGTGAGAAACCTGCGCATCACGGATCGGGGGATCAAGCGGGCGCGATTCGTCGTGATCAAAAACATCCGCATTCCCGGTGTTCTGCTGGAAGGCGGCTTCGTGGACAGCCCCTACGACTCGCGTTTGATTGCGGCGCCGGATTACCGCCAACGCATCGCGCAATCGCTCGTCGAGGCCGTCACGGCCTATGCGCGCACGATCGGTGGCGGGGTTCCGCAACCTTCGGATGTAATCACGGTCGATCAACCTGCTCCGAGCTTCGATCCCACCGTACCCGTTGGCTCGCGCACGAGTCTCGACTCGACGATGCACAGGATCGACCTGAGCGGCTGGCAACCCTGACCGCAAGCGTTGGGGAACCGATAGTCCCTATCCGCCGACTGGGGAATTTCCTGAATCTCAAACTGCCGCGGCATGCGATTTACGGATGTTATGAAATCCAACGCCAGAATCCTCACCATCGTTGCCTCACTCGTTCTGCCGCTGAGCGTTTGGGCTCAAACAAGCAGCGGAACATCGGGAACCGCTCCCGGCTCGGCCGGCACGGGCTCAACCGGAAGTGCCAGCGGATCTGCAGGCACCTCCAGCGGCTCGGCTGGAAGTGTCAACGGTTCCACCGGGACAGGCACGGGTTCGACGGGAACGACTGGAGCAACCGCAGTCAATCCCGGCCAGACCGCCCCCGCAACGGATCCGAATGCCGGTACTGCCAATGGCAGCCCGGTTCCGAGCCCGGCGCCAAGCGCAAGCCCGTTGCCCAGCCCGATTCCGGGCGTGACGCCCGGCCGCAGCCCCGCGCCGATGACGCCGTAAACGCTTGCGGAGACGGTTTGCAGCAGTGCGCCCCGGCGGCAATCGCCGGGGGCGCGCTGTCCGTTTTGCAGGGCGGCCAAAAACGGAAACAGCTCCGTTGACCGGAGTAGCGAGGATTTTGAATCCTTTAGCGCGCGGCTGAGGCCCGGCATACGATCACGCTGCAATGGATCGCTCACCGCTCTTTCGCGTTTCTTCCTACAGCATCAGCACGGCACGGATCACGATTCACAAGAACGAAGCCGCGACGCTTTTCAAGTTTCTCAACGAAGAAGGCATCGGCCTGGAGCCGATGGTGGAGGCGGCGGGCACGGTGTTGCTGGCTTTCGTGGATGAGACCGGCAGGAGGTATCTGGAGCCCGAGACGGATATCATCACGTTCGTAGCGGATGCCACGCCATCCATTCTACAGCCGGTGCTACAGCGGTGGCTCGAAGGGGGATCAAGTGCAGCCCCGCAGAAGGAAGAGGATGCAGAGAATGGGCACCGGAATTCCCAGGAGCCAGAGGGCGGCCCAACCCCAGGCGCCTGAGCGGGCTTTGTCGTAGAGGTATTTCATCCAATGAGCTTCGCGACTCGGGGGGGACGCGCGTGCGTCGATCCCGCCTTTTTCTTCGACGCATTGCGCAGCGTCCGCTGGAGCAAGCCCAGGACTGCGGCTTCCTCGGGCCGCAGATCGCGCAGACTTCGAATCCTGTCTTCCGCGCGACGCAACGCGATGTCCGCGAGAGCGCCATTCACGTAGGCGTCGAAAATGCGGGGATGGACGTAGCATTTTCGGCAAATCGTCGGGGTATTGCCAAGTTGCGCGGCGGTTTGCTCGATCGCGGCGAGAATATTGCGTTTGGCTTGCGCCTCGCTGTCGAATTTTTGCATTTCCCGCAGAGCGACCGCCGCCAGAACCGTGCCGGCCCATGTGCGAAAATCCTTCGCGGTAAAATCCTTGCCAGAGATTTCCCGCAGATAGGCGTTCACATCGCCCGACTCGATGTCGTGAATCGTTCCATCCGCTTCCTCGTATTGAAAAAGCCGCTGTCCCGGGATGTCTTGAAGACGGCGGACGACTCCGGCAAGCCTGCGGTCGAACAGGCACACGGAATGACTTTTCCCCGACTTGCCTCGAAAGCGAAATTGGATCGTCCCGCCTCGCACAGCGACATGCCGGTCGCGCAGGGTGCTTAGACCAAACGACCGATTGGCCTTCGCATATTCCTCGTTTCCGATTCGAATGAGTGTGGCCTCCAGGAGACTTACGACTGTCGCGAGGATTTTTTCGCGATTCATCCCCCGGCGCGAAAGGTCGCGTCGGACGCGGCGGCGAATGCGGGGAAGCGCACGCGCGAAGGCAACGACGTGCTCGAATTTGGCGCTGTCGCGCGCCTCCCGCCATCGGGGGTGGTAGCGGTATTGCCTGCGGCCTCTCTCGTCGCGTCCTGCAGCCTGAATGTGGCCATTTTCACGGGCGCAAATCCACACGCTCTTCCAGGCTGGGGGGATCGCCAATGCACGAATTCGGGTCAGACTGGCGGCGTCCGTTACGCGCTGTCCTTTCGGGTCGCGATACGCAAAGCCGCCACGGATTGGCTGCCGCCGTATTCCGTCGTCGGAAAGGCTGACGTAGTTCAGCCCTGCCTCACCGGCCGCAAACTGAGGATCCAGCACAGTCGAAAAATTATTTCGGTACGAAGTGACCCTCCTTCGACTGCACCGTGTCGTTTTTCAAGACGATGACAATCTGGTTTCCCTCGTGCGAATAAAGGTAAGTCGTCTTTGTGCCCCCCACGATGGGGATCGGCTCAGATTTCGAATCCGTCGGGTTGCCCAGAATCGTTTTCACCTGAGCTGCGCTCATTCCGTCTTGAATCCGATCCAAATTCGCCTGGGTGAGAGTGAGCGACGTCGAGTCGCATGCGACCAGCGCCGTCGTCAATGCAGCCATTGCAAGAGTTCGAAAGATTTTCATCGGAAACACATCGCACGCGCGCCACCGGGCGGATGGATTGCGCTCGAAATACCTTGGTGGCGGAACCGCAAACGGTTCGAGAATCGATTCACTCACATCGACAAACTTGAAATCAAGGATACGGGAACGAGATCAAGGGCAAGCTCAAGCAGGCCTGCGGCGATCTGACGGATGGTGAGCCGACCCAACGAGGGGGCAGGGACGATGAGCTGTTCGGCCGGATCCGGCAACGTCTCGGCAAGACGCGCACCGAAGTCCGGCGCATGCTCGACGACGCGGGAATTTGATTTGCGTCACCTTTGACAACTTCGCGCGCGCGATTTGGAAATCCCCTCAGGAGGATCGGTGATTCCATCCCCGGTTGGTTCGGACTCATCGGCGCGAGGGATTCGGCGACAGTGTCTGTTCGAGTTGCTCCAGCGCGCCGCTCACGAGCCACGCTTCGAGTTCGTGGGGTGAATGAACGTATGCGTGAAAAAGCTGGCGGTCGCGTTCATCACGGGCAAGGCGGACGAGGCAGAAAATGGTCGTGACGGTCGCGGCCAAAACACCTGCCATCGAAACGAGAAGGATGATCAGAATTCCCAGTGCATTCATAATCTATGTTCGCATCCGAATGTGCGTTAGCGCGCATCATCCCGAGAGCGGGGCTCAAATCAGGGGACTCCCCTGGTTGACTCTGGATTGAGCGCTTTCATCGGGGAAGAATCGTCCGTTGCAACACGCGCGCCCTCAGGGAACTTACCTATGGCGCACTGGACCCCCGGGACGCGATCTCTTACAGGCGACCATTCAAAACAGGGAGCCACCGACCCAATATTCCAAAAATGAAAAATCCCATTCGTAACCTCGGCGGCGCAGCCCTGCTCGGCATGTTGCCTCTCACCGCTCAATTCGCTCAGACGCAGACGGCATTGGAGACGGTCACATCGACGGCATCCTCGATGGGCACCATCAGCGAATTCAGCCCGGACACCGTCAGCATTCGTAGCGATGCCACCACTCCACCCGTGTCGTATCGTTATACCAAATCCACGACGTATGTTGACGAGACTGGCGCACCGGTTTCCATCGAAACGGTTAGATCCGGCACCCCGGTCACTGTTTATTATGTAAAGGACGCGGACGGCATGGTCGCCTCCAAAATCATCGTGCGGAGGGCCGTGAGTACCCCGGCGGTTCCCATCGTTGAAGAAACTAAGAAAACGACGACGACCACGACCACGGGCCAATGATTGTTCGTGGAGCGCGAAACCCCCACGTTCGGCTGTTCACGCCGGAACCGGCCTCTGCGCGGTACGCTTTCGCGATCTGCAAATTGTGAACATCGGCTGGCGCTCTGCCTGATTTTTGGCGGCGATGATTTGTTTGGCCTCATCCTCATTCACGGGACCGAGGCTTTGCGTTTTCCGGTCTTGGCATCGACGCAATGGAGGCTCCACCGCGCAGTTTGCGGCATAAAAGGCGGTAGCGTTTTTCATAGCGAAGGAGGCAATTGCCAAGATATCTGCCCAACCTCCGAACCGTTATGAGTGCAGGATCGCCCTCGGGGGGGCACAAGGGGGGAGGTGTCGAAAAACTCGCCGCACTTGCGGCACTGGAATCGCGGCACATGCGCCACAATGGTCACCGGCTTGAAGCCGATTGGCACGGTTCGAATCCGTCGCTCTCGCGTCCCGCGCAGGGCGATTTGGTCGGCTTCGCATTTGGGGCATCGTATCGCCTCCCGCTTTGCCTTGATGTGCAGCTCCACCGTGGCTTTCACATACTTCGTGCTCCGATACTCCCAGCCTTCTCCAATCCCGAAGGCCCGTTTCAAAAATGTCGCTTCCACCCCTCATACTCTACCCTCTGTGGCAACCCCTATA
This sequence comes from Terrimicrobiaceae bacterium, assembly GCA_028713285.1. Lineage (GTDB taxonomy): Bacteria > Verrucomicrobiota > Verrucomicrobiia > Chthoniobacterales > JAATET01 > JAATET01. Next base: position 8,622 of record JAQTOP010000043.1, on the reverse strand, counting down.
CACACCCGTTGCGGATGAACCCGTAAATGGTGTATCGCCAGGCGGGCGGCCAACCGTTGCGCTCGAAGGTTTGCTCGAAACGGTCGGCCAGTTCCTCGCCGCTGCCCTTGAGAGTATCTCGGTAGATTAGCAGCGGACACGATGAGTTGTTCGGGCACCATGTGCCCGGGAGGAGGGCATGCTGCTCGGCAGAGCGATCGCGACCGAGGTTGGAAGATTGCGGGTCCATAACGACAAGGATTCGGTTTTCAGGCTACGGCTGGCTTCCTTGCACCGTAAAAGCACTCGGAAAACTGAAAAGGGGCCGCGGAGTGAATGGGACGCGATTCCTTTCAGACTCATGAACAAAACTCTGCTAAACAAAAAAATCGCCATCCTTGCCGCCGATGGATTCGAGCAGGTCGAACTCGAAGGTCCGATGGAAGCTTTGAAAACCGCCTCGGCTGAAGTTCGGATCATTTCTCCAAAGGCCGGCCAGATTACCGGCATGAATCACACGGACAAAGGCTCGCCGGTCGATGTGGATTTTACCCTCGAAGAGGCCGACTCCGCCGATTTCGACGGGCTCGTGATTCCCGGTGGTCTTTACAACCCGGACACACTGCGCTCCACGCCCGCGGCCGTCGAATTCACCAGGCAATTCGCGGAAGCCGGAAAACCCATTGCCGCGATTTGCCACGGGCCATGGGTTTTGATCGAAGCGGGAGTGGCCGATGGCCGGCGCATGACGTCGTGGCCTGCGATTCGCACCGACGTCGAGAACGCCGGCGGCGAATGGGTGGACGAGGAGGTCGTGGTGGACAACGGCATCGTGACGAGCCGCAAGCCGGACGACATTCCCGCGTTCAATCGGAAGATGATCGAGGAATTCGCCGAAGGCGTGCATCCGGTCGCCGCCAACTAGAAGCGACGCCGTGAAGAAGGATTCCCTCTGGAACGAATCGCCTTTGGGGAATTTTCCTCCCTTGCGGGAAGAAATCTCCGTCGACGTGCTCGTGGTTGGCGGCGGCATCACGGGCATCACGACGGCGTATTTGTTGAAAGAGGCGGGCTACCGCGTGGCCATCGTAGACCAGCAAAGCATTGGAGGCGGGGAAACCGCGCACACAACCGCGCATCTCACCATGGTCACGGATGCGCGGCTTCACAAACTTGTGAAAAAGATGGGCCATGAAGCCGCCCGCGCCTTTTGGGAGGCGGGTCTCGCGGGCATCGAGCAAATTCGGGCACTCGTCAAGGCTCGCGAAATCGATTGCGATTTCCAGGAGACACCGGGATATCTCTTCGCCGCTACGGTCAAGCTCGAGGAGAGCGAGTCATTGCGGGAGGATGCCCGATTGGCGAAGGAATTCGGATTCGACGTCGACTGGGTTGGCGCCGATCCGTTGTTTGGCCGGCCAGCGGTTCGTTTTGCCAACCAGGCGAGATTTCATCCGCTTCGCTATCTGGACGTGCTGGCGAAAGCCATCCCGGGCTCGGGCAGTCATGTCTTTTCAAAGACTTCCGCCAGTGGTCTGGACGCGGCCAAGCATGAGCTAAAGACGGAGCACGGCGTCATCCGCTACGGGACCTTGGTCGCGGCCACGCACGTCCCGATTCAAGGCGAGCAGGGAACCGTCGGTGCGGCCCTTTTCCAAACGAAGCTCGCGGCTTATTCCACCTACGCGATCGCGGCCGGGATCGACGACGCGCCGGACGCGCTTTTTTGGGACACGCACGATCCCTATCACTATTGGCGCCTTGGTCGCGGCGACGACGGAAGCGCCGTGATGATTCTCGGCGGGGAAGACCACAAAACCGGCCAGCAGGACGACACGGAAGGCTGCTACGCGCGGCTGGAGCAACTGCTTCGAAAGACTTTCCCGCGTGCGCGGTGCACGCATCGATGGTCGGGTCAGGTCATCGAGACACCGGATGGCCTTCCATTCATAGGCGAGATCGACAAGAGGCAATTCCTGGCTACCGGTTTCTCCGGCAATGGCATGACGCTGGGGACCTTTGCCGCGATGCTCATCCGCGATCGCATCACCGGTACGGCCAATCCTTTTGTCGAGCTGTTCGATCCGCATCGGAAGCAGATCACTTCGGCGTGGACGTATCTGCGCGAAAACAAGGACTTTCCCCTTCACTTCGTCAAAGAGCGCCTCGCCTCACCGGCGAAGCTAGAGGATGTCAAACGCACGACGGGCGCGATCGTTAAGATCGACGGCAAGAAATGCGCGGTTTACTGCGATGAGCACGGCAAGCGGACGATGCTTTCCCCCGTCTGCCCTCACATGGGCTGCCTCGTGGTCTGGAACGCCGCGGAGAAAACGTGGGATTGTCCCTGTCACGGCTCCCGCTTCATCTCATCGGGTGAACTTATGGCCGGTCCGGCGGAGAGCGGACTCGAGAAGATCGAGCATTAGCGCTCCGCCTGCACACCGAGCAGCTCGGCAAGGCGCTTCGCGTCGCGTGGTGCCTTCACCTTGGCACCTTCACGTTGCGAAAGCGTCGGAGGTGCGTGATGTATCGGTTCGCCTTGACCGAGAAAATGAATCCGGCCGGTGTTTCGTCCTGCCAGCGTTGGAAGGACGCCGGCTTTTGCAGCGAGTAGTGCGTGCCGTTGATCTCGATCGTCGAGAAGGCGTGTGCGGCGAATGCGAGTTCCTCGCTCTGACGCAGACCCTTAGGAAAGAACACGCCGCGCCATGGCGCATACGTCCACCCGGAGATGCCGATGTGGACGCGTGCGGCCATGCCGGATTACTTCTTCGACGGGAAAGGGCTCAGCGGACCTCCTTCGTAATCCCCCCATTCCGACTCGATCTCGAATCCCGCTAGGCGGAAGAGCAGCCGGAGTTCATTGGGGAAATACACGTGCGCCTCGTAGCCATCCACAAAGCGCGCAGCTTTCTCCGTTTTCGAAAAGCGATCGTAGAAATAACGAATGTTCATTCGTTGCGTATCCGCGCAATAACGTGTCGCGCGGCAGCGAAGAAGCCGCTGATCTTCGTCCTCGAAATCGCCATCCAGGCGAAGCGCGCTGTGACTTGGCGAAAGCATGGATTCGGCCAGCGTCGGGCAATCGGGGAGCCACCTCGGCCACGACGAATCGCCCGCCTGAGGCGAGCGATTCGAACGCATGATTCCACGCGGCAATCTGATCGTCGATCGTGAGCAGATGGCTCCGGGAGCCGCATCCCGAAAAAATGAAGTCGTATTTCTCGCCGGTGCCTCCGGATGTCACGTCTCCTTCCTTCCATTGGACGAGGCTGGCATTCTTGGCGTGCCGGGCCGATTCCAGCATGGCATGGCTGGAATCCACCCCGGTAACAACAGCGTCCCAAGCTGACGCGGTCTGCGCCATTGGGATCGTTAGCCGGCCGTTTCCGCAGGCAAATTCCAGAATGCGGGCAGGTCGATGGGTTTCCACCAGCCTCTGAAAGAATCTGATGTCGGGCTGGGAATCGCTGTGTTCGAGATCGTAGGTTCTAGGGTGATCGTAGATCGACGCCATGCATTCTGAGTTCGCGCAGAAATGACCGACCGCGTGCATGGCAGCCGATAGCGTGGCGGGCGTCGAACTTTGTTCATGGAGGTTCAGGTCTACGGCTGCAACCACGTTGCCCTCGAGGTGGGGAACATCGAAGAGGCAGTGGCGTTTTATGAGGATGTTTTTCAGCTGCAGAAGCTGGACGATGGCGAGGGAGATGCCTTTTTCAAACTCGGAGAGCATCAATTTCTCGCACTTTTCGAATCGAAGAATCCTCAGCCTAGTCGCATCGGGCATTTTGGAATCATGGTTCGAGACTCCCAGCAACTCGAAGCCGTTCGCAACAAGGTGCGCGACAAATATCACCTGGAACTCGATCCGAATTTTCGATGCGATTTTCGCGATCCGTGGGGCAACCGAATTCAGGTCGGCGACCTTCACGACGAATCGCTCGTGTGGCTGCTGCCCTATCGCGAAGTTCAAAAAGCCGGGATTCGTTTTTCAGAGTGAATTGGCGCCTTTGGCGGGTCCCGGACGGTCTTACCGCATAACGAGCATGCCCGCCGCCATCGCGGCCATGGTCACGTTCTCGAGCAGAGCCACGGTCGAAAGAGGAACGTGTAAAACCTTTCCCATGCAGGCGCATTCGATATCCAATCCCTCAGCCAACCCCCGGACGACTCCAGCCGCGCCGAAAAACATCACGGCGATGGTCGCGACGTAGGTCCATGTCGGTTGCCAGCGCGCCAGGTAACCGAGGCCAAGGGCCAGATCGATGAAGGGATAGGCGTAGGCGTAAGGTCGGAACGGCTTTGCGAGCAGGTCATACATCTGGAATCCATCGGCGAATCCTGACAGGTCGAAAAACTTGAACATGGAAAACACCACGAGGAACAAGCCCATGAAATCGTGCATCCAGGAATCCCATCGCCAGGAGCTCTCTGCGAATTGACGCGCCGCAGCAGCGGTGACGGCCAGCGCGACAATGACGATCAGCGGCAGATAATCCACCAACTGGGTTCAACAACCTTTTTGGCGCTGATGAGGTGGTTTCGTCTTGGCACTCATGCGCAGCGACAGATTCAACGATCTGCTGCGCCCCGGTCGCGATACGGCACGGGGCGTGGAAATGTTTTTTACGAAACCTTCGCCGCGTCGCGAAGATCTCTCACCTTATTGTGAGTGGCAAGGATGCGGGTCGCGATGGATGAGATCGTGCTCGAAGCCTCGGCGGGAAACGATTCCTTGGTGGCCTTTTCGAAAACTTCGACCGCGTGATCCTCACCCCGTTCGCATTCCGTGAGGATTGCGTGATCGTCTCCTGAGGTCAGTGCGGCTTGGAGATTGATCCAGCCGCGATGCAGTGCGCCCGTGACCGTGGACTTTTCATCGGTGAGGTCCGCATCGCTGAAGGCCACGAGTTCGTCGGCCATTTCCTGCCGCTCGGCCGCGAAGCCTTGGAAAAGCACTTTCAGCTCGGGATCCTTGACGGACTCGGCAGCTTTGGTGAATCCCTCGACGCCATCGGTGAGGGTTTGAAGGAGGTCTTTGATCTTGGTGCTCATAACAAAGACTTCGCTATTGCCGGGCTGAGCGGCTGCGTGGTGGGCGCAACGGCAACCGATTTTTTATCGAGCCGGCGGTGAATGCCCACGCAGTTCGTTGTTGCGAACCGCCGCCCGGTCGCCCAGCCGAGTCAGGAATGTGGGCATCCACCGCGAGCGACTTTCCCATCCGCTCGCCAGTTCCGAACCACCTTCCTCCGGCTTTTCGGGCAGCAATCGAGCGACGACGGCCTCCGCCGCCGCGACCAGCGCCGGTGTCACCGCGGCGGCCACGACGGCGGCCTGAGCCTGCCAGGTGATCGTGAGTTCGGCGTCGCCTCGCTGGACGGCGGCGACGATTTGCCGTGCCGCCCGCGCCGCGCTGATCGACGCGCCGGGAACGCTCGCGCCGTGGCCGAACCATGCAAATTCCGCCTCTCGGTTTCCTTTGAACATCGCGTTCCAATGCGAGCCGGTTCGCATGAGCCCGGGACAGATCGTCGTCACGAGGATGCCGTCCTTCTTCAACTCGGCGCGGAGCGTGCCGGAGAGACCGACGAGGGCAAACTTGCCTGCGCAATACGAACTCAAGTGCGGAACGGGGACTTTGCCGCCGACCGATGAAATGTTCGCGATGCGCCCGCCGCCCTGGCGCTTCATGATGGGGAGCGCCGCTTGCGTGAGCCGCAAAGGTGCCCACAGGTGGATGGCCAGCGAGCGGTGGAAGTCGTCGTGCGTGAACGTTTCGAAAGGTCCGACGACGATCTCGCCCGCGTTGTTTACGAGAATATCGATCGCACCGTGTTGCTTGGCGATCTTATCGGGAAGCGTTTCGCAGGCGTCGCCTTGGGTGAGATCGGCTGGCCAAATGCTGACTTCGATTCCGTGTTCGCCGAGTTCGGCTGCGGCTCTTTGCAGCTCGGCTTCGTCCCGGGCGATCAAGGCCATCCGGGCGCCTTGAGATCCAAATACTCGCGCCAATTCCAAGCCGAGCCCGCGTGAGCCGCCGGTAATGACGACCACTTTCCCGTCCAAGGCAGTCTTGCGCCGGCGAAGAATCCCGGAAGCAAGCAGCAGGGCCGCACCGCCGAGTGTGGCCATTTGCCAAGTTCGCATGATCAGGTGCGTCGGAAGAGGGCAAGGATTAGGACGATCACTAGAATCAGGCCAAGTCCGCCGCTGGGATAGTATCCCCAGCCCGTGCTGTAGGGCCAGGCGGGGAGGGCGCCGAGAAGGAGAAGCAGGAGGAGAACGATTAAGACCAGTCGCATGACTTTGAATCGCGCGCGCGAGCGCGCTTAGCCGTATTCAAACGCCACCTTCTTAGTTGCGTCGGCGACTGCGTTCCCACAGCGGCCATCCGAACCAAAGGACGACAAAGAACAGGAACAGAACACCGGCTCCGATGACGGCGTCGGTGTGGTGGTCGAGAATTCGTTGTGTCACGACGTAAAAATCCAGGGAAATGCCGAGCGCGAGGGTGCATAGGGCGCTCATCAGGCAAAGGTTGGAGATCCGGTAAAGGTGCTCGGAATCCCGGCCCCGGTCACCGACGCGATGGTAGGCGGCCGGAAGCATCAGGAAGATCGCGCCGAGGAGGATGGCCAGGAGCGCAACCAAGTGTGTCATCTGCTGTCCGCGCGTCAGTTTTTCGAAGCCATCAGTGAAGAAGGCGATCAGTTGGAAACCCAGCAGGGCCTGCGTGCCGGGAAGGACGACGCGGCACTCCGTGAGCACTTGGTTGATGCGATCTTTGAGCGGAGGAAGGTCTTCGTTCATGGAAGAAGGATGTTCAGATTTTGAGGAAAGAGCGCGGAGAGCAGGGATCAGGAACCAGGCGCCCAGAGCGACAAACAGGCTTCCGCCGGCGATGGCCAGGGCCGGGCCTGCACCAATCAGCCTTTCCGAGACGACGAAGACCTCCATCGCGATCGCGAGGGCGAATGGAAAAAGCACGATCGCCATCATCCTTGTCGAGAAACGGAAAAACCGGAGGGTATCCCGGCCTTCCTCCACGAGGCGATGTCGTGCCGGAACCATCAGCAAAAGACCAAAGGCGATCAACAACAGGACGAACGCTCCGAGCGAGACGTCGCGGGCCAATTGCGAGAGCCGGTCGAAACCGGGCTGAAAGACGGACTGGAAGGAAAAGCCGATCAGCACTTCGACGACGAGAACGAGCATCCGGCCTTCATCCAACGTGATTTTGATAATCTCCGCTGGGGTTTCCTTGGCTGTCACCGCGACTTCATTCCTCCTCGCATTGTGATCGGATGCGCCGGCCCTTTCGGCGGCAGTTGCCGGTCTAAAGGTTTTGTTCAAGAAATCTCGACCGCCTGCTGACTGTCTTTCCCGAGATCATGAATTCACCGTTGCCGCGGTAGTGAAAAGTCTCGGGAAGTTTCGGGGACGAGGCGACATGCGCTTTCACGACTTCCCAGATGAAAAAGTTCTGCTTTCTTGCGCGGCTTCCATCGAGCAGACGGCATTCGAAGTTCGCGTAGCACTCTTCGATCAACGGTGCGTCGACCCTTGTGGCCCGCCCGGCGGTGAGTTCGAATCTCTCGAATTTGTCGACGGTGGCACCGGTGCAGTTCCCGATGTCGATGGCGATATCCAGTAGTTCGGTAGTCGGAAGATTGATCACGCACTCCCGGCTGCGACGGATCATCTCGAAGCTGTGATTCTGATCCCAGATGTAGCACGCAAAGAGAGCGGGCGAGAATCCCATCATCATGTGCCAGCCCATCGTCATGATGTTCATGCGGCCCTTCCACGCGCTGCTCACGAGCACGATCGGACCCGGCTCAAGAAACCGGCGGATCTCATCGGTTGGAAAATCCTTTTTTCGATATTTCACAAACGCGTTTGTGGCCACGGAAATTGATCGTTCGTGCTCGCCAGACCGGGCGGAAAAAACCTGAGCGAGAAGTCAGCCGGACCAGAAATGGGACCGTGCAACGTTTGCGGACCGATTCCCGGTCATGAAAGCGTCCGTCTTCCACAAGCCCGGTGACATCCGCGTCGATACCGTTCCCGATCCGACCATCCGGCATCCGCAGGACGTCATTTTGAAAGTCACCTCGACCGCGATCTGCGGCTCCGACCTGCACATCTACAATGGCTTCCTGCCGCAAAAGCGTCCGATGGTGCTCGGCCACGAGTTCATGGGCATCGTGGAGGACGCGGGCCCGGAGGTGACCACGGTCACGAAAGGAGACCGGGTGGTCATTCCGTTTCCCATCGCCTGCGGGCATTGCTTCTTCTGCCAGCACGACCTGCCGGGTCACTGCGAGGAATCGAATCCCGAGAAATACGGTCCCGAGGGAGGACTTATGGACCAGAAGGGCGGCGCGCTTTTCGGCTATACGGATTTTTACGGAGGCTATGACGGAGGTCAGGCCGAATACGTCCGCGTGCCTTACGCAAACGTCGGTCCGCGCAAGGCGCCCGAGGAATTCAGCGACGACCAATTGCGACGCTACGGCTACCGTCGGCTCGCCCAAGAACTCACGGATCGCGGCGTGCTTTGTGCGCCCGCCAGAATCCGCCGCATCATGACCCAGAGAGGCTTGCACGCCATCCAGCCAAAGACCTTCGTTC
>JAQTOP010000042.1 GCA_028713285.1 Terrimicrobiaceae bacterium | reverse complement strand
GTGGGGGGGGGGGGGGACGAGTGCTTGCGCAATCGATTGCGGTCAGCCTGACATCGTCCGTCCGAAATTGTCAACACCTTATTTTACCGCGGGGGCGCAATTCCTGTTCGAGCGCTTCCGCATGGTATCGAGGCAGATTGTCCATGGATTGAAAACACTCGCGCAGCGGCTCGTACTTGATCGAGGATCGAGGCAGGAAAGAAGGGCTTTGCGCGCCCGCTCGACTGCCCGGAGAGGCCCACCGCCATCCTCGCGCCGGGCAACCTTCTTGCCTTGGGGCATTGGAAACACTTCGCGCGTCGGAATTGGGAGTCGCCTCCGATGTTTCGCTCATTTCTTTCGATGAGCAGCCCTGGGCGACTCTCTTGTCACCGCCGTTGACGACGATCGCGCAACCCGTCCAGCAAATGAGCGAAAAGGTGGTCGATCTGTTGTTTGAATTGTTCGAAAATACCTCGAACCGCACAACGCCCCGTCGCGTCGTGCTGCCATTTTTCCTCATCGAACGGGCATCCGTCCGCGACAAAACAACGGGCCGGCGGCCACTCGTGGCTTAGAGGTCCGCAATTTTTTCGCCCCGGGCCTTGGCAAAGAAGTCGTTGAAAATGGCGTCGCAATCGAGCTGGCGCGCGATTTCGATGAGATGCCGGTCCGTCCGGCGCTCCCAGGTGAGATCGTCCTTGAGCACGGGACTGGGAAGGCGGTCGGTGACGATCCACTCGCGATTGATCGCCCAGGCGCTGGCGGCAATGTCCCAAATGGGCTTCGACCAGACCGTCGTGCAATCCCCGGCATAGTTCCGAACGATGTCCGTAAGATAGCTTCCCAATTCGCTATGCGGCGCAAGCCGGCGATCCAGTTCCGCGACCGTCGTGGTCAAATGCGAGGCGACCGGATGGCAGGGCAGCAGCACAAGCGGCGCCTGGGAATCGAGCAGCACGCGGGCCGCATGGATATCCTGCCCCAAGTTGAACTCCGCAGCCGTCGGCCAGTAATACGGGGCATGCCCGCCCAGCCAGACAATCGTGAGTTTCTCCACGATCCGCGGCTCCATCAAAATTGCCGAGGCGATGTTCGTTGCCACGGCGATCCCCAGCACATTCAGCCTGCCTTCCTTCGTCGCCATGGCCCGCTCCACGAGATCGGAGGCGCTATCGCTCTCCACGGGCGTCGTGGCATCAGGCAGATAATTTTTGCTTCCCCGGAACACCGCCGGCGCTTTCCCCTGCACAAGATCCAGGACGCGATGAATTTCCTCGTGGCTTTTCTCCATGCCATCCGCCGAATTCAAAGCCCGGCCCGGGACAACGAACGGTGCGGCGTAAACAGCCTCCAGATCGACCTGCTCGGGCGAAAGGAGCAGGTGGGCCAGTGCAAACTGGTCATCGACTTCGTTGAAGGTGTCCGTGTCCAGGACGACGCGCAATCGGGGGCCGGGTTGGTGGGTCCTCATTTGAACGACGCCGAAACGGCGCTAGGTGTCGCGCGGATCCACGCGCTGAAGTTGGATGGACTTGTATTCGGGCGCGCCGGGCGTCCAGTTTTTCGTCGCGTTTTTGCTGATGAGCGTGAGGCGGTTCGGCCCGCCAAACTTGACCCATGGCGTGATGTCCATCCACGTCACCGGTTTGGACGTGCCGAAGTTCACGGGGTGGAAGATGACCTTGTCGTTGATCGCAAACGCTTCGTATTCCCCGATGTTCGCGACATTCAGTTCGATGAAGACGCGCGAGCCTTTCCATGATGAGGGAACTTCGACATCGTTCTTCCACGCATAGAGGCCCTTCACGACGCCGGGAACGGCGGCCTGGCCCACGCCCGAATCGGCGTCAAGCTGGACCTGAAATGTCCCTTTCACCTCGATCTCCTCCGCCACCGGGGGTTTTCTGCGCAGTTTGATTTCCCCGACGAAACCATTCTGCCCCGCGACGACGCACAGGGCGTTGGTGCCATGGAAATCAATCACCTTGCCGATGTCGGCCACAGCGCCATCCTCCATCGCGGCCACGTCGAAGGCACGCCGCCCGGGCGTGGCGGCATTGGCTTGCGAAAGAACCTTTGTTCCGTTGATGTAGGCATCCACCACGCCGGCGGCCGCCGAGTCGCCGCCTACAGCGACTCGGTTCACGATCAGTTCGATCCTGTCCCTCGGACTCCAGTTTTTGGGAATTTCCAACGGGCATTGGAGCACGATCCGGCGCTGGTCGTCGGGTTTGCCGCGAAATTCCTCGGCGCTTTGCCCGGCATAAAGTTCGAAACCGGCACCCGGAGCGGGCTTTTTTGAGAGCGCGGCAGGATCGAGTTTCTGCAATTCGTCCGCCGAAACGACCCTGCCCTTCATTCTATCCGCCAACTGGATGACGTAGCTGGGCAAGGCTGGACGAGTGAGGATTTCGCCCGGAGCCGAAGGACGCCACCACAGGGCAAGCTGCTTGAACCAGTGATGCACGGCGTCCCCGGGCGTCGTCGCAGGCTGTGCCGCCACGATTCGCGTTTCCAGTCCATCGAGCGTGATCTTCTCGATCTTCACGGTATTGCCATTGATGACGCCACGGATCTTTTCGCCGTTCTTTGGATCGTAAAGCGCCGCCGCCGGTTTGACGGTGTTCCATTCGACCGTGAAGGTGCGCGGCGTGTCGTTGGGATTGAAGAGCGCCAGATATTCCTCCGTCCCGTTGTTCGCCAGAAAATGCTCGCGCCAGACATCGTGGGTGTCGGCCTTCGCCAACGGCTTCACGCCCAATCCGCCGAGGAGGTCTTCGAGAAACTCGCTCTGCCCTTCGCCGGGCCACCACATTCCGCCCTTGTCGTAGGAATCCCGCCAGAACGGGCTGGCAAGCGTGATCACACGGCCCTTGCCGAGCTTCCTCATGCCGATGGCGATGGAGCCGTCGTCGTAGCGCGCCAGCGCGGTGGTGTCCGGCGCGACCGGATCGAGCGCAAAACATTTGTCCGCATAATTGAAGTCGGAATAATCGATGCTTTTGCCGCGGTTGTAGAAATTCCGCCCGGCGAGCCTTTTGAAAATTGGCTGCTCCGCGAGAATGAAAACGGCGCCCGTCATTGGCCGCTGCTCACGGACTTTATAGCCGGTCAGATCCGAGATCGGCCAGGCATCGCGCCGGGTAAAGGTGTCGCGCCCGGTCTCCTGCAAGGCGACAAAGGTTCCGCCTTCTTCGACGTATTTCTTCAGCCCGGCGACGGTGGCTTCATCCATCATCACGGAGCCGGTGTCCCAAACGATGGGATAATCCTTGAGCAGGCCTTTTTTGACGCCCTCTTCGTCCACATAGACGTTCGAGTACCCAATGGATTGCAGGTCGCCGCGCCCGATGTCGAAGCAAAGGGGCACGGGCCGGGGCAGCATCTGGGAATTGCGCGCCGAGAAAAAGAGGGCAAGGTCGGGCTTCCTGATGTCGCGCCGGTTGGCCAGATGAATGTAAGGCATGTTTTGCGCCCACAAGTCCTTCACCGGCGAATACATGATATCCTGAAAGTATAGGAAGTTATCCAGAGCGTTGAGACCCTCGAAGGTGAACCACCCGAGCCATCGCTTCCACGCGGCAGGATCCACAATGCTGCTGCCAAACTCCGCCGACGCGGGCACACCGTAGGGATAGCCCATTCGCTTGTCCCACGGATGGAAGAACGCGCCCTCGCCGGTGAAGTGCGAGTAACATCCGTATTTCAACGCGAGTGGGATGCTGAGGTTCAGGTAGGAGGCGGCGTGCAGCTTGATAAAGCGGTCCGGATCCTCGGCGCGCATGGCCTTGTAGGTCTCCTCCATCTTGTCGCTGACTGCCCACGCGATGTAGTCGTCCCAGTCGCGGTATCGGGCGTTCCGATGCGTGTCGCTGAAGGGATATTCCTCCCTCTTTCGCGTGGTCAGAAAAATCGGGCCGTCGGTGGAATACATGCCGGCGGTCCCGAGATAGACGATGCTGTTTTTTCCGGGCTTGATGAGACCGGTGACGTCGAGCTGGCCGAGCACGTGAGTCCCCGGGCTGGCAAAGAGGGTGCCCGCTTCGACGCCGTTGATCCACACGCGATCCGGCTCCTTCCATCCGATGCTCTGATCGAGCGCGGCGAAGGTCATGTAAACCCGGCCTGACTTTCCGGCCTTGTCGAGCCATGCGGCATCCACGTCGATGCTCCCCCTGCGCCAGAAGAATCTCTTGGCCCACACGTAGCCGGTGTCCCAGTGAATCGCCGCCAGTTCGCCGCCCGGACGTTGAAATTCCGCCCAGCCGCTGTCGTTGAACCCGGTCGTCTGATACCCGTTGGCAAGGCCGTCGCGCAGATAAGGCGGAACGTTGGCGACCAGTTTCGACCAGTCAATGAAATCGCCCTTGCCTTCCACTCCAGTCGGCGCCGGATGGATGCGCCATGACTTGCTCGCCAGAATGTCCCCCTCGCCAAAGCCGAAGAAACTGTAGTCCATCGGAATCCGCACATCGTCCCAGGACTTGAAGCGCGCCTCGTCGCCATACCACGCCTCGCCAAGCGTCCCGAGCGTGTATTTCCGTTCGTCCCGCAGATAGTGAATGAGATTCCTGCGATTGGCCTCGGAAAAATCCCAATACTTGAAATTGGCCATCGGACCCACCTCGCCATTCGGGTCGAGCCAATCCACGAGCAGCGGGTCGTCCACATGCCCTTTCATCATGTTCTGATAATCCCAGTTTCGGTATTGCCGAAGCCGGTATCCGCCGTCGCTGATCTGCCCGTAGTAATGCGGCATGTTGGTGAATGTGTCGCCGGGCGAGACCAGATCCTCGGGGGCCATTCGCGCGATGTCCTGGTTCCATTCGTGCCATTGGGCGAAGTGATAGGGCCGCTCATACTCCCGCAGTATCGGAAGAAGGTTGCGCAGCACGAAACCGCCGCCGGTCGGCTGGATCGTCAATCCGAGTTTTTGCGCATAAGCGAAATGGTCGCTCACCGAATCCGGCCGCCCCTTGGCCGCGGCGTTACCCGAATACGACGGATACCACGAGCCGATGCCCGCGCTCGAGAATTTGTCGTAGAAGACGGGATACTTGTAAGCGGAATCGAAGAACTTCGCCCCTTTGAGTCGGGCCGCTGCGGACGCGAAGACCTGGGCGAGATTTGCGGTCTTCGGGCTGGTGAAAACGAGCACATCCCTCCCCGACGCCGCGATCAGGAACGAACCGATCCCCTCACGTATCAGCACTGGAGCCTCCCTGTCTGCGATTTTCACCGACTCCCATCTGGCCGGAACCGTGGCGCTTTGTTCCATGTCCCTGCCCAGCTTTTGCGCGAGTAGCAGCGCCTTCTCCGCGCTCTCGCATGCGAAGACCGTGAGACCCGGATCGCCGGGTTGCGTGAACGACGCCTCGATCTTTCCGAAAGCGCGAAGTTCGACGGGCGCACCAAAAGACGGGGCGACCGCCAGCATGAGGAGTCCGCAGGAAGCCAGGCGTTGGGAAATGCGAAGAGTTTTCTTCATTGTCATGGCTTGCTTTGGGGTGAACGGACGAACGGAATCTCCGAGGGACGAAGTCGGAACTAGAATTGATCCCGCCCCTGCTGGCAAGGGCTTGGTTTGTGACGGACCGCGGCGGCTCCCATCGGGGAGTCGATAAATTACCGGCTTGCATTGCCGGATTTGGGCTTTGTGCCGATCAAGATTGATGGCGCGCCGAAGATGTAAACGGGAGAAACTCCGAGCCTCACGGTCGCTCGGCCGTCTTGGGCCGCCGCTACGGTTCGATTCCCCATGATGTCCATCACGGTCAAATCGTGGCCGGAGGTATCGAACGTCATTTCGCGTTCGCCGGCATCGGCCCACGCGACGAGCAGGGGGCCGTCCGGCCGCTTGAACTCGAAGAGGCCGGCCGCCGGGGTCGAAAGATCGGCCCGGAAGGCGGCGTCGGCCAGGGCGTCGGCCATGATCGCGTGGGCGACGAAATGCGGACGGGGCTGCAACCCGATGTCCATCATCGTCGCGTCGGCCATGTCGTCCTGGCGGTTCCGTGGGGAAAAGCCCCATTGCGTGATCGCGCGGATGCGCGGGTGCGCCTTGCAAGCCAGACTGATCCACGAGCGGACCAAATTGGCGGCGCCTTCGCCTTCGCCATAGCGGCGGCCTGGACCGGTAATGGGCGAACGCTGGTCGGCGTTTTCCTCCTGCCAGATGGATTTCGTTCTGTCGCCGTGTTTGTCGAACTCCGCCAGCGCGCGCTGGGCGACGCTGATCAAACCCATATAGGCATTGAGGATGGCGCCGTCGAACCGTCCGTTGACTGGATCGCCATACATTCTCTTGATGGCATTGGCTTCAAAATCCGTGGCGATGTTGCCGATGAGGATCGGCGTCTCTTTGTCCACGGACCGGATGCCGTCGTGGATCGCGATCCAGATCTCATCGTATTCGCGATCGCTCAGGAACTGTCCGTCCTTGATCGGCCGGTAAACGGGTTGCTGCGCCGTGCGATTGTTGGACTGTTCGATCCCCCAGTCGCCGTATGCCACGACCAGGCCCTTGCATCGGGTCGCGACTTTTCGCCCGTATTCGTAAAATGGGGCGGGATCGAACGCGGCCGCACGCGCCGGGCTCCAGTTCGCAAGCGGCGGCTGCACCTGCAGGATCACCTTCATTCCAAGGGATCGAAAGAAGCGGATCTCGCGCATCGCGGTCGCGCCGGAGTCCTTGTCGTATTCCCGAACCCAGCCGATGCCGAATCCGGCCACGCGCAGCACGCTCGCCAGCTCCTGTTCGCCGGGACTGTTGTCGCCTTCGATCGCGCGCAGCAGCGTCACGGCCCAGATGTTTTCCTGGGTGCGCTTGCGCTCCAGCGGCGGGATCACCGCATAACGCCCGCTGCAGGAGCCGACTGTGGCTGAGCCCTCCATGAGTGTGCAGTCCAGCCGGAACGCGCCGTAGCCGCCCATCGGGGGCAATTTGATCTCCACCGCAGCTTGGGAAAACGCAGGGAGCTTCACGCTCGGCGAGACCACCTCCGCGGAAGCATTCCCCTTCCAATCGGTGCGGACGACCCTCACGGATACGCGCCGGTCCTCTCCCAGGACGTTAAACAACGAGAGACGCACTGCGACATCGCCCTTGGGATCACGAAAGAGATTTCCAGGCGCTGTGTTGGAGACCGTGCCCCAGACGCTTTCATACTCGAGCGCTTCCGCCGGCGAGGGCAGATAAGGCGGCTTGATCTTCGCGTGCGCCGTGCTGAACCACGCCCTCGCCGCCAGATTGTCGAGAAAGATCTTCCCGCCCTGGGCCAGGTTCCCTTCGGCCGGAATCTCCCAAACCGCGAGGTCGTCGGCATAGGTTCTTCCCCAGCCGCCTCGATCCGCCGCCAGCTCCTGACCGAAACGCAGCCGCATCGTCGCGGCGGACGAAGGCGCGATGCAAGGCGGCGTGAACCAGTATCCCCATTCGTTGGAAGAAAAGCCGTTCAGGATGCTGCGCACCGGCCCGGCCGCGGGGACTTGCCTGCCATTCCGATCGAAGAACTGAATTTCCAGCGGGCCACACCACGGGTCCACGATGTTCGCGCCGGGGCGGAGCCATGCGGCCGCGATGTAGGGTTTGCCGGGTGCGCACGCCATCGGATTGGAGAGCCAGTATCCGTCCACGGGACTGCGCCCATACCATTGAAGCTTCCGCGAGATCGGAGGGTCGATCGACGCATTCAGCAGCGCGCCGGTCCCGGCATAGACTGTTCCGTGGCTCCACTCGCCCCTGCCACGTCCGATGTCGAAACCCGGCCGGCCATTTCCATGAAACGCGTCGATTTGCGCGGCGGTCCAGTCCGATGCGGATTTTCCGATATAGGTCCAACCGGTCGGACCAGTGGCATCCCCGGTTTCCACGTCACCGTTCGTCAGGAGGTTCTTCGCATAGGCGACGCGGGTCGAGGGCTTCGGATCCGGGCGCAGCACCTTGACGGCATCGGCCGCCGCGACCGGGCTCATCTCCAGGGACAAGTCGTCGAACCACGAGGACCCGCGGCAATACTGCATGCCGGCGGTCAGCCGGGCGGTGAAAGCGCCAATCGGAGGAATGGCCTTCGGGGTTGCCAGTGCCACCCACCCGCTGTTTGCGGGGGTTGCCTTGGAATAGCAGGGGGCGCCCACTGGCAGGCCATTTGCATCGAGAAACTGGAGGCCCAGGGCGCCGCCGCCGATTGGTCCGCCGGGGTCGAGGACGCCGCCCTTCGCGAATCCCTTGAAAACATACTCGCGATCCTGCCGCACGGGGACTTCCGCCGACCAGCCCGAGAAGAGGCCGGCGGGGGCGTCCTTGACCTCGACCGCCCTCGACCCGCCATGCGCCGGGCTGTTCACGACCGTGCAGGCAGTCGATCCGTAGGGACGCCAGAACTTCAAGGAACCGTCGCCGTTCGTCTGCTCGAAACTGGCGTTGGGCAGCGCGAAATCCACGGGCACAAAAGCAAATTTCCGGAAATCCACGCACACCGGGTTGCCCGGGTATTTGTTGGCGATTGCGGGCCGGATCTGGATGAATTCCGTCCCATCCGGAACCGCGATCTGGAGCTTTGCCATCGCCGTCCAATCGGGAGTGTTGCTGAATGTCAGAGTCCGGCGCGCATCGATCCTCTTTTCCCTGCCGTCGCAGAACACGGAGACCATCGCCGAGGCATACTTTGAGCGGTCCCCGTTCTCGGGCATCAGCCCCCGGGCGCGCACCTCGCAAGCCATCTCGTAAGTAAAGCCGGTCGGCACCTTGTATTGGCCGCTGCTGAGGGTGACGGACTCATCCCCTTTCCTGCCGTCGGTTTCGAGCCGCAGAAAATAACGGCCCGACCCGGCGGGCTCTCCGAGACGGCTGATTTTGACCCCGGTCGAACTGACCTTTGCCGCATCCAACGGGATCGATTGAAATCCATTGGGCTCGATATATTTCCAGGCGGCCAATGCGTTTTGCGCCCGCAGATCCAGATCTGGATTGGGAACCAGATTCGCAAAGGCGCCGCCTGCGAAGAGCGTGGCCGCCCCGATGGTTGCCGCGACCCGCGTTCGTTTCATCTCCAAAACGTCGTTGCTCCAAACGGAAGCTCACGACACCGGTTCGGCGGCGCCGCCCTCCTCGACGTAGAGCGTGAAGTCGCGCGCCGTCTTCCCGTCGATGACTTCGTTGCCGGCATCGATCAGCACCGGGAAATCGCGCAGCAGACCGGGAGATAATCCGCGCTCAGGCGCGCAAGCAGTGTCGAAGTGCGCGCCCTGCAACTCGCCGCGGGTTCTTCTCGCGCCAATTCGAAGCACGACGCGACCAACAAAACGGCGCAAAGAGACGGAACGGCAGGCCTGGGGGAACGCGCACTCATAAGCTTCGAGAGAAGGATGCTGTAATAGAGTCGATCCTCCCGGACCGGCAAGCGCTTTTGCCCACGACCGGGGATTTCAAGATTCCCCTCCGTCCAATCCTCGTCCGCGGACCAGCTCCTTCACCATCCCACCGCGCGAACCCTCATGCAGGCCGGATTGAAGATTTCTGCCATCCCCGACATTTTTGCTGTTGAAATAACGTGCGAACTGTCGTTTATACTGTGCATGCAGTCGTCAATGCATTACCCCCTGGAGCACGCGCTCTCTTCCGGCGAACCCCGCCGGGCTGTATCCGATTTCACCGACATGATGCCCCGCACCCACATCGCTCCTGATTTCCGAGCCGGACCCGACGGCCGACCGGCTTGCGCGCTGTAACCCCGCCCGCCTAAATCGGACGCTCCCGCTGTAATGATCACAAGGGCCATTCCATCCAACTCCCGACCCGGCCTCGGGATTCACCGCCAACCCCCTCTTTCCGTACCCTTTGCCATGACTGTGGAAACCATGCGCCGCGCGACGACCGGGAGCGGAGGCCGGGCCGGATTCACCCTGGTGGAAGTATTAGCCTCGATGACGATTCTCATCATCATCGTCGGAATGGTCATCAGCATGACCAACCAGACCAGCAAGGCCTGGACATATTCCTCGGAAAAAATCGGCTCCTTCCAAAGCGCCCGCTTCGCCTTCGAGACGATCACCCGCGCGGTATCGAACGCGACGTTGAATACCTACTACGACTACTATGACGCGACCCGGCAGCGTCGCACGCAGAGCAACGTCGCCACCTTCGCGCCGAATATTTTCGGCCGCTGCTCGGAGCTCGAGTTCGTTTGCGGCAAGAATCTCATAGCGAATCAGGTCACCCACGCCGTCTTCTTCCAGACTCCTCTCAGCTACACGCAAAACCAGGTCGCTTACGGCCAGATGCAATCCCTTCTCAACGTCGTGGGCTTTTACATCAAATTTGCCGACGACAGCGCGACGCGCCCGGCCTTCCTCAGTCCCAGCACGCCGAAGCGCAGCCGGTATCGCCTGATGGAACTGGTCCAGCCGACCGAACAATTTTCGGTTTACAACTACCAAGCCACAAACCAACCGCCAAATCACGACTGGTTCACCGCGCCCGCTGCACTCACTGCCGGCGCCCCGACGAGACTCCTCGCCGAGAACATTATTGCCTGTGTGATCTGGCCGAAGTTGGCGAGAGAAACTCCGACCACTCCCGATCCGGACGGTCCCCCGCTTGCGCCGAATTTCGAATACGATTCGAACATTGCCAATGCCACGCCGCCCCTCGTCTGGACGGCAGGCCAGCCCCAGCCTCCGACGATGAACCAGCTCCCGCCGGTCGTCCGCATCATGCTGGTCGCTGTCGATGAGCGCTCGATGGCCCGCCTGCAAGGGACATCGACTGCTCCGCCGGACTTGGGAATCGATCTCGGCAGCATCTTCCAAACCGCAAGCCAATTATATAGTGAAACGGGCCAGGATGACCTCACCCTCCTTGGCAACGCGCTTACAGCCAAAAAACTAAACTACCGCATCTTCCAAACCGATGTCGCCATTCACGGCGCCAAGTGGAGTCCATAAATGATCCAGAATCCCGCCCCCATTTTCGCCCGCCGTTCCGAACGCGGTGTCGCCCTCGTCATTGTGCTGGGCTGCCTCGTCCTGCTCTCCGTCCTGATCCTGGCCTTTCTGAACAACGTTCGGACGGACCTTCAGGCCTCCAAATCCTATTCGGATAGCAGCGCGGTGCGCATACTGGCCGATACCGCCGTGAACGTCGTCGAGGCCCAGATTCGCCAGGCCACGACGGAAACCGGACATGCCTGGGCCAGCCAGCCCGGGATGCTCCGCACCTACGACAACGGCGGCGCCCTTGTTCACGCCTACAAGCTCTATTCCGCCGACAACATGATCGCCAATGCGGTCTCGCCCACCGCGGAGGCCGCCTCGCTCAATGGGTGGAATGCGAAGCCCGCCCTGTTTACCGACCTCAATGAACCGGCGCTGGACGCGTTTGGCAATAATGTTTATCCGATCCTCACGCCTCCTCCCGCAGTGCCCGTTCTGGATGGATACAGCGTGTCAACCCCTCCCAATCCAACCGCGACACAGCCCGTGCCCATGCCCGCCTCCTGGCTTTACGTGCTGCAGGACGGCACGCTCGTCGCCCCGACGGGCAGTGGCACCACCGCCGCCGTAGGCGGCGCCGCGAAAGCCAATCCGATCATTGGCCGCATCGCTTTCTGGGCGGATGACGAAACCTGCAAGGTGAATATCAACACAGCCGGCGGCGACGGCGTGGCCGCGTCGGCGACCGATTCGACAAATGTCGCGAAGGCGGACTTCTGGTCCCCTCCATTTTTTTGCGCGCCCGATGATGCGAATTTAGCCAGGTTTCAACCTGCGGCCGGGGAAATCCAGCGGTATCCCGGACATCCGGCAACCGTCGCTCTGCGCAATCTCCTGAATGGCCTCGGATGGAATACCCTTTCCGCTCAACAGTTTTACAACCAGGTCGGCGGAACGGGCGCGATTACGACGCCGGGCATCACGCCCCGCTATGCCTTTGGCGGTTCCAAAGGCGCCACGGTCGTCGTGGACAGTGCCACCTCGATTCCCATCGTCAGCAGGCCGCTGTATGCCACAGTGGACGAGATGCTTTTTCAGCCCAGCCTGGCTCGAACTCCGTCGCTGCTCAATTCCCAGAATGCGCTCGCTCAGCAAAGGATCGAAACGTCCAAGTTTTTTTTGACCGCCCACAGCCGGGCGCCGGAACTCAACCTCTTCGGCCAGCCTCGCGTTTCCGTCTGGCCCGTATGGGATCCCACCACGGGCAGGAACCTAACCGCGATTGACAAACTCCTCGCCTTCTGCGCCACGGTAGGCACAGGCGGAACGGCGCACCCCTATTATTTCACCCGGAAGGATTGCAAGGATTCCACGGCGGATATCGGCATCCTTCGCAATCAAACCCTTCTGCGATACCTCGATTTTTTCACCTCCACCGGCTCCCCGATCCCCGGCTTCGGCGGCTCTTTCCAGTCCTCCGTCAAATACGGAACCACGGGAGTCCGTCAAATTCTCACCGAGATCTTCGACTATATTCGCACCGTCAATATGGCGGACTCGACGCAGGCGGTGCCGGGGGCAACGGTTACTTCAGCCAACCAGTATATCAGACCATGGGTTGCTGGAGATAACACCTGGGGCTTGTATCAGGTAGCGCCCAGCTTGAATAACAATACCTGGTCGGACGGAACCACGTATCAGGGGTTCGGCTCTTTTCCGCGTTTGACAGAGGTCGCCATTCAATTTGCTGCCTTGGGCCGCAATCTGGGTGCCGCGAATAATATTCGCCTCAGCTCGAATTACAGAAATCCAACAGATGTGGTTGCCGCATTGGGGTTGGCTGGGACCGGTGATAGCGGCACTATTACACAGGATAACACAGTCAGTCCCACAGCATACCAGACGCCTGGGAACACCACAGCGGTCCAGGCGTTTATCCTGCTTCAGTTTGTGAATCCATCTCAAATGCTCATTGGCAGTTCCACCGGCACTTCCGGTGTTACCAATCAAACCGCCGGACAGGTGTTCCCTTGCTGTTGGGTCGAGATCAACGGTCTGGACAACCTTCAGTTGAATAGTCATCCCCTCAGCTTTCCTGCACACGAGGCAATGATCATTGGCTCCAATACGAGCGGAGATCGTTGGGGCACTGGCCAGTGGGGAAACATATCGTTCATCACCCAGACTGGCGCAGGAGGCAGAGATAAGCTTATCGGACGCTCTCTTCTGGGTGGGGATATGAGGGGCAAAAATCCGTTTTACAGCGTGATTCTTCCCATAACAGTGAATAGCTCGGGCTCGGGGACCATGAATTTCACCGGAGGAACAATCACCGTCTCTCTATACGACGGTACCGGGAGCCAGAGTGCCCTATCTGGACACCGAATTCAAACCTACACGATTCAAATTCCGAATGGCACCTTTCCGGTTCCAACACCGCGGCCCTTGCTCGGCAACAGCGGCTTTAGTCCTCCGGTAATAGACATCCCCGTTGCGAGCATAGGCATTTTTACGGCACTCCCCGCAAATCCGACACCTTCCGCAAGGAATACCGATCGATGGACCAGAGAGCACGATGGCACGCAAACGATCGATAGCGTGTTAAACTCAGGCGACGTGATCGAGAGCATGGTTCTCAATACTCAGTGGAGTGACGCCCGCATGCTCGCGATTAGCAATGTGCCCAGCAGCGCCTTTACGACGCATCCCTTATGGGGAGGGCAGTTCGCTCACAAGCTTACTTACGGAAATGGCACTCCATTCTACTACTATATGACCACCGGCTCTCCACTGGGAGTATTGGTAAATAGCATTCCTCAAACCAGTTTTATCCCAACGGGGACTTTCCCCCCTCCGAAGAATGTAGTTAGCCTCTCCTACCCGGTCGTGTCGCCCAGGCTCACCATCGGTTCCGTCAATCTTCCAAATAATGGAGCGGGAGACTGGGATAACGGACTGGGCTCCGCCATGGATGGCCCCTGGATCAACAAAGCAGATGAAGGAAATATTTACCCGCCCCAATCGGGCGGAGGCTTTGCCTACTTTACGGCAGGTCATAGCCTGAATGCACCCGGAAGCAATTTCTTCTCGCCCAATCGCCAGGTGCCATCGCCCGGAATGTTCGGCTCCCTTCCCACTGGGGTCGATCCCTCCGGATCGGCCCCAAAACCCTATCAAACCCTTTTGTTCCGCCCCGGTCCTACTCTTCATAAGGGAATGACATCCCCCCGCGATCACCTGCTTCTTGATTTATTCTGGATGCCGGTTGCTGAGCCTTATGCGATCAGCGAACCCTTTTCCACCGCAGGCAAGATTAATCTGAACTACCAAATCATGCCTTATACTTACATTACTCGCAGCACGGCTCTTCGCGCCGTGCTGGCGACCGAAAAGATCGCACAAGTAAATGGAGGACAAGGCGTCGCTTACAAGGTCAATTATGATCTTCAGGCCGGCCAAGGTGGCCCCAGTGCAAACGGTGGTCAAAGCGCCATGAGCGTCAACGCGCGTTTCCCTATCAATCTGAACGCGACTTTGGCACAGTTTGATGACAAATTTAATGGCACCAATAACAGTGGCGTCAACTCCTCTACCACGCCGGATCTCTTTCGCTCTGCCTCGCAGATCTGTGAGACGTATCTGGTACCCAGAGGGACATACACGTCTGCGTCGCAATTCGCCAACGACTGGTATATCACCGGAACGGGTGGCAGGTTTGCGCTGGTGGGCGATAATGTCCGTGAACGCCCTTATACCGACATTTATGGGCGGGTGACGACGAAGTCGAACACCTTCCAGGTCCACTATCGGGTGCAGTCCCTGCAAAAGCGCACCAACTCCACCCAGGGAACTTGGGATGAAACGAAGGACATCGTCACTGGGGAAAAGCGGGGAGCAGTGATCATTGAGCGCTATCTCGATCCCAATGCCACGATCACTACGGATCCCGCGGCAACTCCAGCCCTCACGAATTCCCTGGAGGGCAATTACAAATTCCGCATCGTCAATTCCACCAACTTCCATCCTTGAATCCCTCCTGCCGCCGTCTCTCTAGCCGATTCCGTGCATTTAGCTTGATCGAGCTGCTCACGGTCATCGCGATCCTTGCGGTCGTGGTGATTTTTGCGATCCCCGCCTTCACCCAGATATCCCGCTCGTCAAACCTCAGCACTGCAGGCCAGATTCTCGTGGATACGCTCACCCTCGCCCGCCAGGCCGCCATCACCCATAACCGCCGCGTCGAGGTGCGATTCTACAAAGTGCCCGAGCCTTCCGGTTCAACAGAAGTAGCATGGCGTGCGATGCAACTATTTCTGGTCAAGCCTGCGGAGCCCGGACAACCGGTCGGCACGCACTCCCTCCAGCCGCTTACGCGCACCCTGTATTTCCCCAACCCGATCGTCCTGGATGACAATCCTGCGACGACGAGCACTGTCTTGAATCCTTCGAACCCGAGCGACAGCACGCCGTGGGATGTCCCGGGAGTGGGATCCGGCGCGACCTCCAAGAGCTTTTACTTCACGCCGACTGGCGAAACGGATCTCGACGCAACCAAGGATTGGTTTGCCACGCTGATCGTTTCGACCGACCGAATTGTCAATAACGGCCTTCCGGCGAACTTCCTCACGGCGCGGGTCGATGGCGCATCCGGCAAGGTGACGGTGTTTCGCCCGTAATTTGCAGCGGTGCGCCCGCCGTCGTTCATCCAGCGGGCGGTGGAGACGGGAGCAATTTTGGAGATTGCTTCCAACATCTCTGGCGAAGGATCTGGGATTCGGCACAGGGAGCGGCGTTGAATCGCATCCCTATTGTGAATAGGGCCGACCCGTCGCCACTCGATACAAGGGCATGGTCGCGGCCTGCGGCGATTGGGAGATCGAGCAGGCTTTCAACCGCATCCTCATCTTGTGGCGCAAGCAATCATGACTGATGCGCCCAGCGACGCCGAATACCAGTCGATCTTTCGACCTCGGCCATGCCTCCGGCTATGATTTGACGGTCATGGAGTTTCATTTTGAATATCCACGACTCCAAAAGCCTTTTGAAGCACGTCACCTTGAGCGAAAAGACGATGCAAAGGTGGCGACCCTAACGGGATTATCCCTTCTCCGAAGGGCTCCACAGTTTGCCTCCGGTTGGGAGGACTGCGCTTCGCGCCCGGTGGTCGAACCGAGGTTCGAATCGGCTGCGCCGCCGCCACAAGTGGCGACCCTAACGGGATTATCCCTTCTCCGAAGGGCTCCACATCTTGCCTCCGGTTGGGAGGATTGCGCTTCGCGCCCGGTGGTCGAACCGAGGTTCGAATCGGCTGCGCCGCCGCCACAAGTGGCGACCCTAACGGGATTATCCCTTCTCCGAAGGGCTCCACATCTTGCCTCCGGAGGGGAGGATTGCGCTTCGCGCCCAGTGGTCGAACCGAGGTTCGAATCGGCTGCGCCGCCGCCACAAGTGGCGACCCTAACGGGATTCGAACCCGTGTATCCGCCGTGAAAGGGCGGTGTCCTAGGCCACTGGACGATAGGGTCTGGAGAGCCGCGAAATATGGGACGCGATTCCGGCCAAGGCAAGCGGGAAGTTCCGTGTGGGCCGCGTCACGCCGCGAGGGCGCCGTCCTCGATGCGCAGGATGCGGTCGCCGCGCCGTGCAAGGTCGGCGTCGTGCGTCACCACGATGAGCGTGCATTGGTCGGCTCGCCCGAGACCGAGCAGCAGTTCGATAATCGACTCGCCGGTATGGGAGTCCAGGTTTCCGGTGGGTTCGTCGGCGAAAAGCACGCTCGGGTCGTTGATAAGGGCGCGGGCAATGGCGACGCGCTGCTGCTCGCCGCCGCTTAGCTCCGCCGGCAGGTGATGCAGCCGGTCCGCCAGCCCCACGCGATCGAGCAGGGATTCCGCGCGCCCCCGCGCCTCGCGGCGGCCGATCATCGCGGGAACCAGCACGTTTTCCAGCGCGGTAAGCTCCGGCAACAGGAAGTAGGATTGGAAGACGAAGCCCATCCGCCGATTGCGCAGGCTGGCAAGGCGCGCGCCGCCGATGCCATAGACGCTCGTCTCCTCGAAGAACACCTCTCCCGCCTCGGGCCGTTCGAGCCCGGCAAGGGTGTAGAGCAGCGTGGTCTTTCCCGCGCCGGACGCGCCGCACAAAAACACCGCCTCGCCGGCGGTCACTTCGAGATCGATGCCGCGCAGCACCTCGATCGAGCGGCTGCCGATCCTGAACGAACGCCGGAGGCCGGTGGCGCGAAGCAACGGGACGGTGGACATCGCGGGAGCCTAGCGCGGCAGCGCGGAGGTGGACAGCGCCTTTCCATCGGCGGCGGTCTCCGGGCGCTGATTCAGGATCGTGACGTCGAGGACGGCCAGCACGCGGGCGAGCCGCTCCCGGATCGCCGTGCGCGGATCCGTCCAGAGGCCGACGGAACGGGCATTCCAGCCGATGATGTCCTGCCCCCGCACCCGGCCAATGAAGACCGCACGCTCGTTGTGCGAACGCTGCGAGACGACGATGCAGTCCGGCGCGCCGAATACCTCCGCGGCCCGCGCGACGGAGTCAAACGTGCGCAGCCCCGCGTCGTCCGAGAGGATCCGCTCCGACGGCACGCCGCGGGCGATGAGGTCCTCGCGCATCCGCCGCGGCTCGTTGTAGTAGGGCTCGGAGCCGTTGCCGCTCACGATGAGGCGCTGGACCTTGCCGGCCTTGAAAAGCTCCGCGGCGGCCTCGATGCGATATTGGTAGTGCAGGTTGGGGCCGCCGGCGGCCAGGTATTTCGACGTGCCGAGCACGAGACCGAACTCCCGCCGCGGCACGTCGGCGAGCCGGTCGTAGCAGCGCCCCCAAGCGGCGATTTCGACGGCCAGCTCGCACGCCAGCCACCCCAGCACGGCCACGCCGGCAGCCGCCGCAAGGATGCGCGTGGTCATTTGAAGCCCCTTCCACATGAATCTCCGTCACGCTCGGGTTTCCGCCGCGCGCTGACAAGTGGACACTTCACCGCGCCGTGCTACTTGTTGCCCATGGTCAAAAAGCTGCTGCATACGCGCTACCGCGTGGAGGATCTCGAAAAAACCATCGCCTTCTATCGCGACGTGCTGGGCCTCGAGATCACGCGCCGCTCGAAGAGCCCCCGCGGCTCCGAGCTGGTGTTTTTCAAGGCCCCCGGCAGCCAGGAGGAGATTGAAATCTGTAAATTCGACGAAAGCGGCCCGGTGCAGGTCGGCCCCGACCTCACTCATCTCGCCTTCGAGGTCGAGGATATGGAGGCGTTCGCCCGGCACGCAGCCGCGCTCGGCCATCCGCTCAGCGACGGTCCGACAAAGACTTCGAGCGGCTCGGTGTTCGCATTTCTCGACGCCCCGGAGGGCTACGAGGTGGAACTGGTCCAGCCCGCGCGGCAATAGGGCAAGTCACGCTCTGCGAACCTGTGGGGATAAAAAAATTGCGGCCCGGCTGGCTCACCCATTGCAAAAGCTCCCCCCAAAGACTTTTGCGATCAACCCCGTCCAGCCGGACCGCCTCCTGAATACGCGATGGAATTTAGCAACAAGCATGCCAAGTTTGGAACGCATGTTGCTGTGGGGATTTGAAAGAGCTTTACGCGCGTTTCCACCCAACTAAAACAACTCCGCCTCCACTTCTCCGCGCCTTGGCTTCCACCGTATCAGATCCGAAACCACTCGTCCCTCCGAAGGTCAGAACCTGGCCGTGGGTGCTGGGATTCGTCCTCTGGTGCATCGCGGTTTTCATTCTCTCCTCGATCCCGGGCAATCGTTTTCCGGACGCGCCATTTTCCTCGGCCGACAAGGTGGTGCATTCCGCGCTCTTCACGCTTGGGGCGTTCCTGCTGACCTTCGGCCTGCGCCGCGCGACGACATGGCACGGCGGTTTTTTGTTCATCATTTCCGTCGTTCTCATGACGATCTGCGGAGTGCTGGACGAATTTCACCAACTCTACACGCCGGGCCGCAGCGGGGGAGACGTCGGCGACATGACGGCTGACGCGGTGGGCGCGGCCATTGGAGCGGGGTTCTGCCTGCTCGTGCATCGAAGGAGGCGTCCCAAGCCCCGGCATCCGGCTCCGATCCGGCGAGCCATTGCCCGTCCCGGGCCGCGGGGGACGGTAATCCGGGCGCCCGAAGGCTGACACGCTCGACGCTGCGATCATTGCGGCGCACAGTCTGTTCATCCATGCAAGACAGGGTCCGAAATCGCGCCGCCGAGCTGCGCTCCGAAATCGCGCGGCACAACCGGCTGTATTTCGAGGAGGCCGCGCCGGAAATCTCCGACCGCGACTACGATGCGCTCTATCGCGAGCTGGCCGATCTCGAGGCGGCGCATCCCGAGCTCGCCAGCGAGGAGTCGCCGACCCGCACCGTCGGCAGCAGCGCTCTGGAGGCGTTCACCCAGGCCCGGCACCTCGTGCCAATGCAGAGTCTCGACAACACCTATTCGGAAGGCGAGGTGGCCGACTTCGTGCGCCGCATGGAGCGCCTCCTGCCCGGCGCGGAGATTCCCCTCACGGTCGAGCCGAAGGTCGATGGCGTCGCGATCTCGCTGCTCTACGACGACGGGAAATTCACCCGCGCCGTCACCCGCGGCAACGGCACGGAGGGCGACGACGTCACCGCCAACGTGCGCACCATCCGCGCGATTCCCAATGAACTGCGCGGCACCGCCCCGGCGCGCGTCGAGATTCGCGGCGAAATTTACCTGCCGAAAAAAGAGTTCGCCCGCATCAACTCCGAGCGCGACGAGCAGGGCCTGCCTCCGTTTGCCAATCCGCGCAACGCCGCCGCCGGCTCGCTCAAACAGCTCGACGCGCGCGCCGTCGCGAAGCGCGGACTGGGCGCCGTTTTCTACGGCTTCGGCGCATACGAGGGCGCCGGCGCTCCGCGGACGCAAAGCGGCTTCATCGAGCAGTTGAAGGCCTGGTCCCTGCCGGTGACGGACTGGCTGCGGCTGGCGCGGAGCGTCGATGAGGCGCTCGCCGCGATTCGCGCGCTCGGCGAAGTGCGGCACGATTTTCCGTTCGAGACCGACGGCGCGGTGCTCAAGGCCGACCGCCTCGATCAGCAGCGCGAGATGGGCTCGACGAGCAAGGCCCCGCGCTGGGCGATGGCCTACAAATACGAACCCGAGCGCGCCGAGACGAAGCTGCGGGACATCACCGTGCAGGTCGGCCGCACCGGCGTGCTCACGCCCGTCGCGGAACTCGAACCCGTCACCGTGAGCGGCAGCCGCGTGAGCCGCGCGACGTTGCACAACGAGGAGGAGATCGCCCGCAAGGACATCCGCATTGGCGACACGGTCGTCATCGAAAAGGCCGGCGAAGTGATTCCGGCGGTCGTCGCGGTGCGCACGGAATTGCGCGACGGCAGCGAGCGGGAATTCCGGATGCCGGCCCGCTGCCCGGCGTGCGGGGGCGGCGTGCTGCGCGAGGAGGGCCAGGTCGCCGTGCGCTGCGTGAATCCCTCGTGCGGCGCGCAGTTGCGCCGACGGATCGAGCACTTCGCCCATCGCGGCGCGATGGACATCGAGGGCCTCGGCGAGGCCATGGTCGCGCAGCTCGTCGATGCCGGCCTCGTGAAGGATCTAGCGACCCTCTACGATCTCACGCTCGAACCACTCCTCGCCCTCGAGCGGACCGGCGAAAAAAGCGCGACGAATCTCCTCCACGCCATCGCGGCGAGCCGGGACCGGCCGCTCTGGCGCCTGCTCTTCGGTCTCGGCATCCTGCACGTCGGCGCGACCGCCGCCCGCACGCTCGCCGGCCGTTTCGGCACGCTCGACGCACTCGCCGGCGCCACCGTCGAGGAGTTGCTGGCGGTCGATGATGTCGGCGGGATCATGGCCGGCAGCATCCACGACTGGTTCCGCAAGCCGGAGGTCCGCGAGCTGATCGAGCGGCTGCGCGAGCGCGGGCTCAATTTCGGACAACCCGGCGAGGCGGCGCCGAAGGATGGCAAATTCGCGGGCACGACCTGGGTGCTCACCGGCGCGCTTTCGGTCGCCCGCGACGAGGCGGCGGAGCGCATCCGCGCGCTGGGCGGCCACGTGGCCGCAAGCGTGAGCGGGAAGACGACCTACGTGCTCGCCGGCGAGGACGCGGGCGGCAAGCTCGACAAGGCGCGGAAGCTCGGAGTGAAAATTCTGGACGAGCGCGAATTTCGCGAAATGGTGGGCGGGTGAATCCCGACCTGCGCGCCCTCTATGACCGCTACGTGATGCCCACCTACGGGCGCTTCGATCTCACCATCGAGCGCGGCGCGGGCTGCCGCGTGT
Organism: Terrimicrobiaceae bacterium; assembly: GCA_028713285.1. Classification (GTDB taxonomy): domain Bacteria; phylum Verrucomicrobiota; class Verrucomicrobiia; order Chthoniobacterales; family JAATET01; genus JAATET01. Next base: position 5,274 of record JAQTOP010000042.1, on the reverse strand, counting down.
GGACGGACGAAGGACGCGAGTTGATCGACTTCGGCGCGGGCATCGCGGTGTGCTCGCTCGGTCACGCGCACCCGCGCGTCACGCAGGCTGTCTCGGAACAGGCCGCGAAGCTCGTTCACACCTCGAATCTCTACCGCACCAGCCCGCAGGCCCTGCTCGCGGAACGGATCGTCCGCCTCATCGGCCTCGATGGAAAAATCTTTTTCTGCAACAGCGGCGCCGAGGCGAATGAAGGCCTCATCAAGCTCGCGCGGAAGTTCGGCAGCGCGACCGGCCGCTTCGAAATCCTCACGCTCCGCAATTCCTTTCACGGCCGCACGATGGCGGGCATCTCCGCAACGGGGCAGGACAAGGTGAAGGCCGGTTTCGCGCCGTTGCTCGAGGGCTTCACCCACGTGCCGGCCAACGACCTCGCCGCCGTGCGCGCCGCCATCGGCGAACAAACCGTGGCGATCCTCATCGAGCCGATCCAGGGCGAGAGCGGCATTCACCTCGCGACACCGGAGTTTTTGCGCGGCGTGCGCGAGCTGTGCGACACGCACGGGCTGCTGTTGTTCTTCGACGAGATCCAGTGCGGCCTCGGGCGCACGGGCGATTGGCGCGGCTGGAAAAGCATCGCGCCCTACGGCGTGGAACCCGACGGCGTGAGCTGGGCGAAGGGCATCGCGAACGGCTTCCCGCTCGGCGCATTCTGGGCCCGCAACCGCGCGCTCGATGATCGCGGCCCGCTGTGCGACCTCCTCGGGCCCGGCACGCATGGCACGACCTTCGGCGGCAATCCCGTCGTCTGCGCCGCCGGCCTCGCGGTGCTCGACGAGATCGAGGAAAAGGGCCTGCTCGCCCACGCGAACGAAACCGGCGCGTATTTCGCGGGGCAGTTGCGCGCGCTCGGCTCGCCGCTCGTCGCCGAGGTGCGCGCGCTCGGCCTCATGGTCGGTCTCGAAGTCGTCGGCGATCTCAATGAGCGGCTCGGCCTTGCGGACACCCGCACGCCCGCGCTCGCGCTCACCGCGCGGCTCATGGACGCGGGCCTGCTGGTGATTCCCGCCGGCGAGCGCACGATCCGCTTCCTCCCGCCTCTCAACGTCGCGCGGGCGGACATCGACGCGGCGGTTCGCATCCTGCGCGATATTTTGGCGGAAGAAGCGCCGGGCGGCGGCCGGGCGTTGCCGGCGGCGATCGAAACGCTTACAAACGCCGGGTGAAACACCTGCTCTCCATCGAGTCGCTTTCGCGCGACGAAATGCTTGCGATCCTCGACGCCACCGCCGCGATGAAGCAGACGCGCGGCAGGCACGCCGCGCATCCGCTGCGCCACCAATGCTGGGCGATCATGTTTGCGAAAAGCTCGACGCGCACCCGCGTAAGTTTCGAAGTCGGCATTCGCGAACTCGGCGGCGATCCGATGTTCCTTTCGGCGAATGATATTCAGCTCGGCCGCGGCGAGCCGATCAAGGATACCGCCCGCGTGATGGGCCGCATGCTGCATGGCGCGGTCATCCGCACCTTCGCGCAGCAGGACGTCGAGGAGTTTGCGCGGTTCGGCGGGATTCCGACGATCAACGCACTCACCGACGAGGAGCATCCCTGCCAGATTCTCGCCGACCTTTTCACGATTCGCGAGCGGCGCGGGAGCCTCGACGATTTGAAGGTCTGCTTCGTCGGCGACGGCGATTGCAACGTGCCTCGCTCATGGATCTGGGCGGCGGCGAGGCTCGGCTTCGAGTTGCGCATCGCGGCGCCGCCCCATTATCAACCGCCCGCCGACCTGCTCGCGAGGGCGAGCGGGAGGATCGCGGTGACGCCCGATATGCAGGAGGCTGCAGACGGGGCCGAAGTGCTCTACACCGACGTCTGGGTAAGCATGGGCAAGGAGGAGGAGGCCGCCTACCGCGTCGCCCAGCTCGGCGGCTATCAGATCAACGACAAGCTCCTCGCCGTCGCGAAGCCGGGCGCGCTCGTAATGCATTGCCTGCCCGCCTATCGGGGCAAGGAGATCACCGACGATATCCTCGAGGCGCACGCGGAGACGATCTTCGGACAGGCGGAGAATCGCCTGCATACCCAAAAAGCCATTCTGAGCCTGCTGGAGCGCTGAGCGGCGGGAAGGAAAAGTCGAAATTGAGACTTGCCCGGCACGAGAATCCGGGCACTATCTCCAATCCACCCTTTTACGGATATGAGCGTGATCGCCACCATTGAGAACGAGCAGTTGAAGAAAGACGTCGCGAACTTCGCGATCGGCGATACCGTCAAGGTCCACACCCGCGTCGTCGAGGGCGACAAGGAACGCATCCAGATTTACTCCGGCATCGTGATCGGGCGCAAGGGCACCGGCATCAATGCGAACTTCACCGTCCGCCGCGTCAGCTACGGCGAGGGCGTCGAGCGTGTGTTCCCGACACATTCGCCCCGCATCGCGAAGATCGAAGTCGAGCGCAAGGGCGCCGTCCGCCGCGCGAAGTTGAATTATCTCCGCGACCGCAAGGGCAAGTCCGCCACCACGGTCAAGGAGAAGAACGATCGCGCGTAGGCCTTCGCGCGCCCGGCATGCCCTGCACGCTCGATCACGAGCTGCGCCTGCACGCCCGGGGCATCGCTCCCGTCGCGGGCGTCGATGAAGCGGGCCGCGGCCCGCTCGCAGGCCCGGTCGTGATCGCCGCGGTGATTCTGCCTGTGGGCTTCGAATGCCCCAGCCTGGATGATTCGAAGAAATTGCGGCCCGACATCCGCGAGGCCATCCATGCCCGGCTCACCGGCGATCCGCTCATTTGCTGGGCGATCTCGATTCGCGAAGCCCCGGCCATTGACCGAATCAACATCCTGCGCGCCACGCACGAGGGCATGCGCGAGGCCGTCGTATCGCTGGCGATCCGCGCCAACCACGCGCTCATCGACGGCCTACCCGTGCGGCCATTCCCCATCCCGCACACCGCGCTCGTCGGCGGAGATGGTCTCAGCGCCAGCATCGCCGCAGCGAGCGTAATCGCCAAGGTCACGCGCGACCGCATCATGGAGGCTCACGCCCACGAATGGCCCGAATATGGCTTCGAGCGGCACAAAGGCTATGCAACTCCCGGGCACCTCGCTAGCCTCCGGCGGCATGGGCCCTGCCCCATTCATCGCCGCAGTTTTGCGCCGGTTGCGCAGCTTTCGCTCCCGCTGGGCTGAGCGCGGCCTCCCCGCGCGGTCAACTGAGCGCGGCCTCCCCGCGCGGTCAACTGAGCGCGGCCTCCCCGCGCGGTCAACTGAGCGCGGCCTCCCCGCGCGGTCAACTGAGCGCGGCCTCCCCGCGCGGTCAACTGAGCGCGGCCTCCCCGCGCGGTCCATCCGCAACGGCCGACCCACACGCTTTATCAAGCGCGCCTCCGACGCTCCGCACCTCGCGCTCGGCCGGCTGGGCGAGCGCCTCGCCGCCCGCTATCTCAAACGCTCCGGCTACAAGGTGCTCTACCGGAACTTCCGCGGTGTGAAGGGCGGCGAAATCGACATCGTGTGCCGCCACGGCGAGGCGCTCGTGTTCGTCGAGGTGAAGACGCGCAGCGGCGAGATCTTCGGCCGCCCGGGAGACGCAGTCGATGCGGAAAAGCGCCGGCGCATCGCGCGCGGCGCCATGGCCTGGCTGCGCATGCTCAGCCTGCCCGACCTCACGTTTCGTTTCGATGTCGTCGAGGTGCTCGTCGCCGAGCCGCCGGAGATTCGCGTGATCGAAAACGCCTTCGGTCTCCCGTCGAACTACTACTATTGATCCGCCGCCGCCGTTCGGTCGCGAGCGGCTTTGACGGCAATCACGATTTCGCCTATCGCTAATCCATGCAGCTATCCATGCGCACCGATTACGCGTTGCGCGCCCTCTTCACCCTTGTCGAACACCACGGCGGCCAGCCGATCCCCATCGCGGAACTCGCGCGGCGCAACGACGTCCCCAAGCGCTTCCTCGAGCACATTATGCTCGACCTCAAGCAGCGCGGCTGGGTCAGCAGCGTTGCGGGAAAGCGCGGCGGCTATCTCCTCGCGCGCAGCCCGGAACGAATCACGATGGGTGAAGTCGTCCGCCACTTCGACGGCTACCTCGCGCCGCTGGCCTGCGTCTCCGTCAGCGATTACAAACGCTGCTCACAGGAGCCGGTCTGCCGGTTTCGGCGCGTGATGCTCGAGTCCCGCAACCTCGTCGCCCGCCTTATGGACGAGGCCACCCTCGCCGATGTGATGCGCGGCCGCCCCGTGACGGATCGCGAGGTCTCCGCCATGGAAGGCGTGGACGGCGATGGCATCTAATTGATTGCGCATAAACACTATGACACACCGCACGCCAACAATAACGACTAATCCACTCGTTTTTCGTTGACGGCGGAAAATGATCCTCTAATTTCGGCGGAGTCGATTCCAAAACCTTCCCCGATGCTTCCATGAAATCCCTTTGCCACGCAGCAACAGCAGCCGTCCTCGGCACTGCGGCTCTTGTCGCCACGGTCACCGCCGCCGAGACGACGATCCTCAATGTCTCCTACGACCCCACCCGCGAACTTTACGCGGAATACAACCAGGCATTTGCAAAGCACTGGAAGGAAAAGACCGGCCAGGAAATCAAGATCGACGCGTCCCACGGCGGTTCGGGCAAGCAGGCCCGCGCCGTGATCGACGGACTCGAGGCCGACGTGGTGACGCTCGCGCTCGCCTACGACATCGACTCCATCGCGGCGAAGGGCAGGCTCCTTCCCGCCGACTGGCAAAAACGCCTCCCGCACAACAGCTCGCCCTACACCTCGACGATCGTGTTTCTGGTTCGCAAGGGCAATCCGAAGGGCATCAAGGACTGGCCCGATCTCGTCAAGGAGGGCGTGGAAGTCATCACTCCGAATCCGAAGACTTCCGGCGGCGCACGCTGGAACTACCTCGCCGCTTGGGCCGACGCGCTGAAGAAAAACCACGGCGATGAGGCGAAGGCGAAGGCATTCGTCGCGGACCTCTACAAACACGTGCCCGTGCTCGACTCCGGCGCCCGAGGCTCGACGGTCACGTTCACGGAGCGCGGCATCGGTGACGTGCTGCTCGCCTGGGAAAACGAGGCCTACCTCGCGCTCAAGGAAAAGCCCGGTGCGTTCGAGATCGTCACGCCGCCGCTCAGCATTCTCGCCGAGCCGCCCGTCGCGGTCGTGGACAAGGTCGTGGACCGGCGCGGCACGCGCGACGTCGCCACGGAATACCTCAATTACCTCTACAGCGACGAGGGTCAGGAAATCGCCGGCAAAAACTTTTACCGGCCGGTAGGCG
>JAQTOP010000041.1 GCA_028713285.1 Terrimicrobiaceae bacterium | reverse complement strand
TACATCCTGTCCTAAACGGCAACGCTTAAGATCAAGGGAAAATCGCCATGAAAAAAATCGAAGCAATCATCAAGCCCTTCAAGCTGGAGGAAGTCAAAGACGCGCTCGCAGACCTCGGCATCGAGGGAATGACGGTAAGCGAGGTCAAGGGCTTCGGCCGCCAGAAGGGGCACACGGAAATCTACCGCGGCAGCGAATACACGGTGGATTTCCTGCCGAAGATCAAGATCGAGGTTGTCCTCTCCGACTCTCTGCTTGAGAGCGCGACGGCAGCCATCGTGAAAGCGGCCAAGACCGGAAAGATCGGTGATGGGAAGGTGTTTGTCTCCCCCGTGGAGGAGGCGATTCGCATTCGCACCGACGAGACCGGCGAAAAGGCCGTCTAATCGAAGAGTTCAGGGTTACAAGGGAGCCATGCAGGGCGGTGAGGTGGAGGCCTCACCGCCCTCATGCATTTCCGAGGGCTCACCCGGAAGGCGCGCGGGGCTTGGGAAACGCCGGCTGCGGCGTCGAATCAACCGGCGAGCACCGCCGCGAGGCGGATCGCCGCGATCATGCTGTCCGGCCGGGCGATGCCACGACCGGCGATTTCGTAAGCGGTGCCGTGATCCGGACTCGTGCGCGGGAATGGCAGGCCCAGCGTGAGGTTTACGCCCGAGTCGAAGGCGTGGAGTTTTAGAGGGATCAATCCCTGGTCATGATACATGCACAACACGCTGTCGAACTCTCCCTCCGCTGCCCGGAAAAAGACCGTGTCCGGTGCCCACGGGCCTGTGAAGGAGGCGCCGTCAGTTGACGCATTCAACGCCTTCACGGCCGGCGCAATGATCTCGATTTCCTCCCGGCCAAGGTCGCCATCCTCGCCGGCGTGCGGATTCAACCCCGCCACGGCAATGCGGGCCCGCGCGACGCCACGGCGGCGGGTGAACGCCGCGAGCAGGCTGCCCACGCGGACGATCTCCGGGATCGTGAGAAGGTCGGGCACCGCATGGAGCGGCACATGGGACGTCACCAGCGCAACAGTGAGCGAGCCGCCCGTGAGGCACATCGCAAAGTTCTCCGTCCGCGTGCGTGCGGCAAAAAATTCCGTCTGCCCGGGAAAGTCGAAGCCCACCGCATGCATTCGCCGTTTGGAAACCGGTCCGGTGACGACGGCGGCGAATTCGCCATTCCGGGCGCGTGCCGCGGCTTCCTCCAGCGCCGCGAAAGCAACGCGGGCGCCCGCTTCCGTTGGCCGGCCCGGCATGCATCCCTCGGTCGAGCCGAGCAACTCGAACTCCGCCAAAGCCCGCACTTCGGGCTCCTCCAGCGCGGCGCGGGCCACTTCGGGCCCGATACCGGCGGGATCTCCAAGCGTGATCGCGATGCAGGGGGTGGTCATTGGTTATTTGTCATTCGTCACCGGGCCTGCCGCTCGGGGGTGCTCCCGCCAGCCAATGATCAATGACAAGTGACCAATGACTACGAGTAGATTTTGATATAGGCGCTTTGGCGCAGCGTATCGAGCCAGCGCTGGAGTTCCTTCGTCTTCTCCTGCTGGATGAGATTCTGCTCGATCTCGTCGCGCACTTCCCCGATCGGCTTGACTGCGGCGTTCTTCCGCGCCTCGACCAGCATGATGTAATAGGAGTTGCCGACCTCGATCACGTCGCTGATCTCGCCGGCGCGCAGGGCAAAGGCGCGTGCCGTGAGGGCTTCGCTGAGGGTTTTTTTATCGACCCATCCCCAGTCGCCATCGGCCTGCTGCGTGGTCGGATCTTCGGAATACATTTGCGCCATGCGCCCGAATTCGGCGCCCGATGTCAGCTTGGATCGGATTTCGTTGGCCATTTCCTTTTTCCCGCCGGCCAGGCCCGTGTCGCTGTTTCCATCTTCGCGAAGGACGATCATTCGCAGCTTCACCTGCTCGGGCGTGGAGTAATCGAGCTTGTGCTTTTCGTAGTAGTTCTGGATTTGCGTGGGGGAGATGACGAAGTCGTCCTTCACGTAGCTCTGGCGCATGGCCTGAACGATGATTTTGTCGCGCTCGATCTGCTTGAACTTCGTGATGGTGTAGCCCTGGCTTTTCAGCGTGCGGACGAATGCCGAGCGGTCGCCGCCGAATTCCTCGCGGATGATCGTCTGCACGCGGTCGTCGAGGACGTAAGCCGGGATCGAGGCGCCATCCTTTTCCTTCTTCTTGAATTCCTGGATGATCAACTGGCGATCCACGAGGTCCTTGAGCGCGGCGAGGCGCATCTCCTTGATTTTGTTTTCCAGCTCGGCGCCCTGGAAGGAGGCGCGGAGCGCGCGCTCGCGGGCGCCGATGAGTTCGCGCACCTGCGAGTAGGTGATCACGTCACCGTTCACAACCGCCGCGATGCCATCGATCACTTCGCTTTGTTGCGCAAACACGGGCGCCGCCAGGGAAATGGCGAGGGCGAGAGCGGAACAGATAAGACGTTTCATCAAAGCAGCGGACGTTTTTGCAGAAACGTCGAAACCTCGCGCAACCTATTTTCCGGGCTGGGCGAAGTCAAGCGGGGGAACTTGCCGCCGAAGAGCACGTAGTCGCCCTTTTTCTTGAGCATGAGCTTGTCCCCGCGGGTCTCGACGCTCGGGATGCGCTTCTCCGCGGCAAGCAGGCGGATCGACTGGAGCGCGAGCAGATTCTCCGCCGCAGGGGGCAGCGGGCCGAAGCGATCGCGCCATTCATCGCGCAGCCGGTCCAGCGCGGGCTTGTCCGGGGCGTCGGCGAGCTTCCGATACGCGTCGATGCGCGCCGGCGGATCGGCGACATAGGCGGATGGAAGGAAAGCGGGCGCCTTGTCGTCGCCGGCGGCGAGAAACTCCGGCTCGCCCGTGCTGAGAAAGTCGAGCCGCACCGAGGCGGCGGCGCCCGTGCGTCCGGGCTCTCCCTTGAGCGTGGCGATGGATCGCTTGAGCAACCGGCAGTAGAGATCGAATCCGACGGCGAGGATGTGCCCGCTTTGCGCGGTGCCAAGGATGTTGCCGGCGCCGCGAATCTCGAGATCGCGCATGGCGATTTTGAACCCCGCTCCGAGTTCCGAATACTGGCGGATGGCCAGCACGCGCTTCCGCGCGATGCCGGAGGCCATCAGGTCCCGCGGCAGCATGAGGTAGGCGTACGCCTTGTGGTGCGAGCGGCCGACGCGCCCGCGGAGCTGGTAGAGATCGGCGAGCCCGAAGCGGTCGGCGCGGTCGATGATGATCGTGTTCGCATTCGGAATATCCAGGCCGCTCTCGATGATCGTCGTCGAGACGAGCACGTCGATCCTCCCGGCGACGAACTGCGCCATCATCGTCTCGAGTTCATGCTCATCCATCTGCCCGTGGCCCACGCCGACGCGCGCGCCGGGGCAGAGCGCCCGCACGCGGGCGGCGAGTTTTTCGATCGTGAGCACGCGGTTGTGCAGGAGATAGATCTGGCCGCCGCGATGGATTTCGCGCTGCACCGCGTCGCGCATCACGCGCTCGTCGTAGGCGCAGATGACGGTCTCGACGGGCTGGCGATTTGGCGGCGGCGTCTCGATGAGCGACATGTCGCGCGCGCCCATGAGCGCGAGGTAGAGCGTGCGCGGAATCGGCGTCGCCGAGAGCGTGAGCACATCGACGAGGCGGAAGCGCTCCTTGAGCCGCTCCTTGTGCTTCACGCCAAACCGCTGCTCCTCATCCACGATGACGAGGCCGAGGTTCTTGAAGACGACGTCCTCCGAGAGCAGGCGGTGCGTGCCGACGACGATATCCACGCTGCCGTCGAGGAGCCCCTTCACGGCGCGCGTCTGCTCGGCGCGCGAGCGGAAGCGGTGGAGCGCCTCGACCGTGATCGGGTAATCGCTCATTCTCTCGCGGAGCGTCTGGCAATGCTGCTGCGCGAGCACCGTCGTCGGAGCGAGAAAGGCGACCTGCCGGCCGCCCATCACCGCCTTGAATGCCGCGCGAATCGCGACTTCGGTCTTGCCGAAACCCACGTCGCCGCAGATCAGGCGATCCATCGGGCGGGTGGCCTCCATGTCCGCCTTCGACTCGTCGATGGCGCGCGCCTGATCGGGCGTCGGCTGGAAAACGAAGCTCCGCTCGAATTCCTGCTGCCAGTGCGTGTCCGGCCCGAAGGCATGGCCCAGGCTGGTGTCGCGCTCCGCCTGGAGTCGCAGCATCGTTGCCGCATAGTCGAAAATCGAGCGCTGCGCCTTGCCGATCGCGCGCTGCCATTTGCCGTCGCCGAGCTCGCTGAGCGGCGGATTTCTTTTGCCGAGGCCGACGTAGCGCGAGACCTGCCACGCCTGATCGAGCGGAACGAAAAGGCGCGAGCCCTCCGCAAACTCGATGGCGAGCTGATCGGCGCCGCCGTCGGGTTTTTCCATGCCGAGGTAGCGGCCGATGCCGTGGTCGAGATGCACGACGAGATCTCCCGGCTCGAATTCCGTGAAATCGACCGCGGTGCGCGCGGCCATCGCCCGCTCGCGACGCACGAGCGAGCGCCTCGCCCGCTGGCTCGACGCGCGGCCGAAAAGCTCGGCGTCGGAGAGCACCGCGAGCCGCGCCGCCGGGCAGGTGAAACCGGCCGTGAGGCTGCCCTGGAGATAGGCGAGCGTGGAGGGATCGAGCCCGTTGTCGCGGGCCAGCTCGCCGAACCTCTCCCACTCGCCCTCGTTGTTGCAGACGAGCGTGACGAGCCAGCCGCCGGTCGTCCATTCGCGGATCTGGCCGAAAAAACGCGCGCGTTTCGCTTCGTTGAGGACGAAGTCGCCGGCCTGGAAAAAATCGATCCCCGGCGGGAAAAACGCCACGGCGTCGCCGTCCGTTTCCTCGCGAATGATCGCGTTTGCAACCGGGGGGGCGCAGTCGATGGCGATGCGCGCGTCGGCTTTCGCAAAATACGTTTCCAGCGGAACGAGCTTGCGATCGGGGTCGCCGAGCATGATTTCGCAGCGCTCGACCGGGCCGACGGAAATCTGGCTGTCGAGCTGGAACTCGCGAATGGATTCCACCTCGTCGTCGAAGAGCTCGATGCGCACGGGCAGCGGATGCTGCCACGAGTAGATGTCGAGGATGCCGCCGCGCCGCGCAAACTGGCCGCGGCCGAAAAGCTTCGGCACGCAGTCGTAGCCGCCCTTCGCGAGCGCGGACTCGGTGGCGGCGAGGTCCACCCGCTGGCGCGGGACGAATTTGAGGGCGTCGCGGTGGAAGGACTCCGGCGCGGCGACGCGGCCCTCGAGTTCGGATTCGACGGCGACGATGGTTTGCCCGGCTGTTCCGGCGGCAGGTCGGGCGAGGATTTCGAGCCGCTCGGAGAGGATCTCCGGATCGGCGATCACGTCATTTTCGCCGATGGTTTCTATCGGCGGAAACGCCGCGGCGCGCACACCCCACGTCGCGAGATCGGCGGCGATTTCCTCCTGCCGGCGCACGTCGGGGCAGAAGATCCATGTGTTTCCCCGGGACTCGAGCGCGAGCAGCGCGGCGACGGCGGATTGAGCGGCGGGCGTGACGGACCCGAAAATCCTGCGGTCGGCGCCGAGCGTTTGTTTGAGTCGGGAGAGGATGGGCTCAGCGGACACGCAGCACCTCCGTGCGATACGACTGCCAGGCTGTTTCGACGAGGGGGTCGCCGGGAAGGTCGCGCCCGTCGATGGCCGTGAGGCGGCACACGCCGAGGCGGCTGTTCGTGAGAAACGCCGCGCTGACGGTCGCGAAGTCGCCGCGCGTGAGCGGCTCTTCGGCCACGTCGAAATGGGAGAGCATCCAGTCCCGCACGATCCCGCGCCGCAGGGGTTCGCGTGGCGTAAGCAGCCTGCCGCCGCCAATGAGAAAGACGTTCGCCATCGCGCCACCCAGCAGGGCGCCGTCGGGCGCGCAAAGGATCGCCTCGTCTCCGGAAGCGGGGCGCGCGAGAAAATGCGGCCAGTAGTTGCCGGTCTTTCCGAACGGAGTGGCGGGTGAGAATGCCACTGTTTCCGCGCGGGCGGCGGACATTGCCGACGGAATGACCATCGATTCAAACAACAGCGCGACCCGCGACTCGCCGCCGTCGTGATCGCCCGCCGTGACATAAACGCGGGCGACTCCCTCCTCGACGGGAGGCGGGAGGAGGCGTTCGCGCACCAGCTCGCACCAGCCCGCGCGCGGATGGAAGCAAGCGATTGCGACGGTCTCGCGCAGCCGCACCAGATGCGGATCGAGCAGCAGGGGTGAGCCGTCGCGGATGGCGATGGTCTCGAAGACCGACATGCCGTAGCGGAAGGCGCGGTCGGTGAGGGGGAGGCCGGCGCCGGGGATAAACCCTGCCGACCCAAGCAGGTGGGCGTGGGTCATTGGCAAAGATTGAAGCGGGTGGCGGGGCGAGGCGATGCGCGAGGGCCGCTAGATTTCGTCTTCGTCGCCAAGTTGACCGTTTCGTTCGAGGCGTTTGCGGAGCGTGGCGCGGGTGATGCCGAGAAGGCGCGCAGCCTGCACCTGGTTGTTGCCGGTGCGCTGCATCGCTTTGAACGTGAACTCTCGCTCGAGCCATGGAAGGAGCTGGATCGCCTCGTCGGTCGCGGCGGTCTCGAAGAGCCTGTCGATCGCCGCGTCGATGGTGAGTTGCGAGGTGGCGACGCTGGCAAAGGTATCCACCGGAGCGGGTGTGGGCGCGGATTCCGACACGCCGCGCTCGGCGGGAGCGGCCTGGCCGAGCGGGATGTCCTTTGGCAGGAGGATGTCGCTCGCGGCGAGCACGGCGGCGCGCTGCATCGTGTTCTCGAGTTCGCGGACGTTGCCGGGCCATAAGTAGGCCTCGAGGGCGCGCACGGCTTCCTCCGATAGCTTCAGCAGCGGGCGGTGGCGCTGGTTCGCGATCTTCTGGAGAAAATATTCCGCGAGGAGCTGGATGTCCTCGCGGCGCACGCGCAGCGGCGGGAGGTGGATGCGCACGACATTCAGGCGGTAGAAGAGGTCCTCGCGGAAGGTGCGCTTGAGGATCTCGTCCTCGAGGTTTTTGTTCGTCGCGCAGACGATGCGCACGTCGGTGTGGATGGTCTCGTTGCCGCCGACGCGGGAGAATTCGCCCTCCTGGAGCACGCGGAGGAGCTTGCTCTGCGTGGAGAGGGGCATCTCGCCGATCTCGTCGAGGAAGAGCGTGCCCTTGTCGCATTGCTCGAAGCGTCCGATGCGCTGGTTGTGGGCGCCGGTGAAGGCGCCGCGCTCGTGGCCGAAGAGTTCGCTCTCGAGCAGGCTCTCGGGAATCGCGGCGCAATTGATGGCGAGAAAGGCGCGGCTGCTGCGGTGGCTGTAGTGATGGATGGCGCGGGCGACGAGTTCCTTGCCCGAGCCGCTCTCGCCGGTGATCATGATGGGGGCCTCGCTGGCGGCGACGCGGCCGATCATCTTGAAGACCTGCTGCATGGCCTCGCTTTTGCCGACGATTTCGTCCTTGTGCTCATCGACGGTGAGCACGGGCTTGAACGGCGCGGCGGCCTGCATCTCGGCGCGTTCCTTGAGCGCGGAATCGACGATGAGCTTGAGGTTGAAGGGGAGCTGCTCCTTGCGCACGAAGTCAAAGGCGCCGAGCTTCATCGACTCGATCACGCCCTGGTTGCTGCCGTAGGCGCTCGTGATGATGACCATCGCGTTCGGCGACTGCTTGCGGATGCGAGCGAGAAGCTCGAGGCCGCTCGAGGGATGCAGGTGCATCTCGGCGAGGACGAGATCGGGATTTTCGATTCCGAAGGTCTTGAATGCGGTGTCGGAGGCGGTCTCGGTGAGGACGCGCACTTCGGGGTTCTCGAGCTGGTGCTTCGCCCAATCGAGGAAGTCGGTCTCGCGATCCACCACGAGGATGGTTTGCTTTGCTTGGGGCATCGGGTGTCGGACGGAGTTGCGGTGGGGCTAGACGCCGCCGTAGCGGCGGTGGCGTTTACTGTAGTCGTCGAGGGCGGCGAGTAAATCCGCCTTCGTGAATTCGGGCCACAATTTTTGAGTGACGTGAATTTCGGTGTAGCTGAGCTGCCAGAGCAGGAAATTCGAGAGCCGCAGCTCGCCCGAGGTGCGGATGAGCAGGTCGGGGTCGGGAACGCCGCGCGTGTAGAGGTGGGCGGCGATGAGGTCGGGAGTGACGTCGGATTCCGCGATCTCGCCGGCGCGGGCGGCCCGCACGAGCTCGCGGACGGCATCGACGATCTCCGAGCGTCCGCTGTAACTCAGCGCGAGGGTGAGCACCAATTTGTCGTTTGCAGCGGTGGCATCAATTGCGCGGCGCAGCCGGTCGTGGCAGGGGCGCGGAAGGTCCTCCAGCCGGCCGATGGCGCGAAGCTGGACGCCCTTCTCGATCATCTCGTTCGTCTTTTGATCGAGGAACCGCTCGAGCAGGAGCATGAGGCCCTGCACTTCGGCGGCGGGGCGTTTCCAATTCTCCGATGAGAAGGCGTAGAGCGTGAGGTATTCCACACCGGCGTCGCGGCAGCCTTCGACGCATTCGCCCACGGCCTTGCTGCCCTGCTCGTGGCCCTTGATTCGGGGCAGTCCGCGGCTCTGGGCCCAGCGTCCGTTGCCATCCATGATGACGGCGACGTGACGCGGGACCGTGGGCTGCGCGGCGGCGATCGCGGACTGGAGCGGGGCGGCGATCAACGGCGGATGGTCTGGTCGCGGCCCGGGCCCACGCTGACGATGGCGAGCCTGGTGCCGATGAGGCCGGCGAGCGTCTCGACGTAGCTGCGGGCGTTCGCGGGGAGGTCGCTGTATTTCGTGGCGCGCTCGGTGGGGCTCATCCAGCCGGGCAGATCGGTGTAGATGGGCTGGCAGCGCTCGACCTCGTCGGACTGCGTCGGGAGGACGGAGATTTTTTTTCCGTCGAGGCGGTAGGCGGTGCAGACGCGGATGCGTTCGACCTGGTCGAGGCCGTCGAGATTCGTGATGGCGAGCTGGTCGATGCCGTTGACCATGTTTGCGTAGCGCACGGCGACGGCGTCGAACCAGCCGCAGCGGCGCGCGCGGCCGGTGGTGGCTCCGAATTCGCGTCCCATCTCGTGCAGGCGGTCGCCGAGACCGTCGTCCTCGGTGGGAAAGGGGCCCTCGCCGACGCGGGTCGTGTAGGCCTTGATGACGCCCATCACGTTGTCCATGCGGTGGGGGGGGACGCCGGAGCCGGTGCAGGCGCCTCCGGCGGTCGTGTTTGAGCTGGTGACGAAGGGGTAGGTGCCGTGGTCGATGTCGAGGAACGTGCCCTGCGCGCCCTCGAAGAGGATTTTTTTGCCCTTTGCGATGGCGTCGTGGAGCGCGACGACCGTATTGGCAACGAAGGGACGCAGCACTTCCGCGGCTGCAAGGTAGGCGCTCTCGACTTTCGCGGCGCTGATCGGTTTCGCGCCGAGGCTTTTGAGCACGGCGTTGTTTTCCTTCACCCGCGCCTTGAGCTTCGCGAGGAAGACCGGTTCGTTCATGAGATCGGCGAGGCGGATGCCGGTGCGGGCGGCCTTGTCGCCATACGCCGGGCCGATGCCGCGCTTCGTCGTGCCGATTTTGTTCTTTCCCTTGAGGACTTCCCGCTGTTCGTCGAGGGCGCGGTGATAGGGCATCACGAGGTGGGCGCTGCCGCTGATGAGCAGGTTTTTCGCGATCTTGATGCCGCGGGCGCGCAGGCCCTCGATCTCGCCGACGAGCGCGACCGGGTCCAGGACGACGCCGTTGCCGATCACGCAGACCTTGCCCCGGCGGAGGATGCCCGAGGGGATGAGGTGGAGCACGTATTTCTCGCCGCCGAGCACGATGGTGTGGCCCGCGTTGTTGCCGCCCTGGCTGCGGACGACGATATCCGCCTCGTCGGTGAGAAAGTCGATGATCTTGCCCTTGCCCTCGTCGCCCCATTGCGCGCCTACCAGGATCGTGTTTGCCATGCGGATGCTGTCTGAATTTTTACAAAAAGGAGGCGGGAGTCGGTGCGACACCTGTCCAGAATCGCTCACGTTCGGGGGTTCTTCAGAGCGAAACAAGAATAAATCGAACGAATTGACGCGCCGGGCTCGGGAGCGCATGATGCCTGACCGTGATGAAAGCGCGGATGCTCGCCAAAGCCGGCGCATATCTCGTCCGGGCCACGCGACTGCGGTGCCCGGTGTGCGGTCGTACGCCGATTTTCCCGCGTGTGCGCACGATTCGCCGGCCGGTGGATTGGTTCATGCCATTCGATGGCTGCCCGCGCTGCGGCTATGCCTTCGAGCGGGAGCCGGGGTATTTCCTGATGGCCGTGTGGGCGTTGAATTGCGGCTTCGCGAGCGTGCTCGGCCTGGTGATTTACCTCGGTCTGGAAATGAATTTCGATCTCCCGATGCGCGTCACGATCCCGGCGGTGCTCGTCCCTGTCGCATTGTTCAACGTTCTCTTCGCCCGGCATGCGAAGGCCTACTTCATCGCGCTGGATCACCTGTTCGATCCGCATGAACGCGGTGGAGGCGATAATCGGGGCAACCAGCCGATCGACCCGCATCCCGAGCCTCCCGCGCCCGGGCTCAGCCGGCCAATCCCGACGGAACCTTGCGAAACGACCCCGGCGGTGCGATAAGCGCCGGCCTGATGCCGGGTTGTTTTTGGAAATGGGGAGCCGCTCTGGCCGCGGTGCTCGCGCTGGCGGCGTGCGAGCGAAGTTCGACGGAGCTCGACCATGTGGGGCGCCCGGTGAACGCGGCCGAATTTTCCGGCCCGGAGAACAACATCAAAGCCGGCCTTCCCGGCGCGAGGGACGAAGTGAACCTCGTTCGCCTGCGGGACGGCTCGATTGGGTATGTCGTCAGGCGCCTCGGAGCGGGCACGGACAGGCTGCTCACGCCCGACGAGTTCGCGCAGTTGGTTTATGATGCGCGCAGCGGGCGCGGCTGGTTCGAGCGACTTTTGAATATCACCAGCCCGGCGGGGATTGCCTGGGTCTCGCTCGGCCTGCTGGGTCAGCTCATTTTTACGGGGCGGATGCTGGTGCAATGGCTGGCGAGCGAGAAATCCGGGCGCTCGGTGATTCCGGTCGCGTTTTGGTGGATGAGCTTGGGGGGCGCGGTGATGCTGGTCGTCTATTTCATCTGGCGGCGGGACATCGTGGGCGTGGTCGGGCAGGGCACCGGCCTGTTTATCTACGCGCGCAATCTCGTGCTGATCCGCAGGTCGCGCGGCGCATGACGCGGGGACGCCGACTCGACAAAACACGGAAGCGGATTACGTTCCCACCGCACATGAACAGACAAGCTGGCGCGGCTGTCATCGCGCTCCTGCTGGTTGCCCCGGGAATGAGCATTGCCGCCGGGAAGCCTTCGAAACTTTCTGGATTTGCCGGAAGTTACAGTGGAACGCTCAGCTATTCCGCAGGGGGAACCAATTATTCCGGTACGACGCAAGGGACCATCTCCGCATCGAAGACAAAGGAAGTCGGAACGGTCGCCTTAAGCGCCGTGCTCTCAAACGGCGGTCCGTCGATCCCATTTGAAGAGACGTTCGCGATCCGCAACCGCACACTGCATTATACGCTTTCCGCCGATGGGGCGAAGGGCTCCGGTTCCGCGAGCGCCGGCGTTCACCTGAAAACCATCAGTTATTCCGGCACCGTGAAACTCAGTGGGGCAACCATTTCGTTTTTCGGGACGATCACGAGAAACAAGGGGGATGTGCGGATCACGGAAACCCTGCTGGGCACCACAAGAATCTCCGTGATATACGTTTTAAAGCGGCGCGCGAAATCGTGAATTCCGGGCGCGATGGCGTCGCAGGCCCTTGCGGCGCGATTTACGGCTAGACATCCGCCGGCATTTGGACAAGTAGCTCGCGGATGAATAAACAAATCGGCGCGCTGAGTCTGGCTTTCTTCCTCGCTGCCTCGGGCCTCGGCCTCGCCGCCAGCCAGCCATCGAAGCTCTCGGGATTCGTCGGCAACTATCGCGGATCGATCCTCATCTCCGCAGGGGGGACATCGATCGTCGGCACGACCCAGGGCGCCGTTTCGGCATCGAAGAAGAAGGAGAAAGGATCGATCAACTTGACTTCGGTGATCAGTTCGGGCGGCTCCAGCGCCGCGTGGGCGGAGGACTACACCATTAGAACCAGGCGATTCGCCTATTTGCTTAATTCGGCCGGAACCATCGGCACAGGCGGCGGCTCGGCGGGAGTTCACAAAACATTGATCAAATTCACGGGAGCGTTCTCTGCCGGCGGTACCAGTTTTTCGTTGACGGCCACCGTGCAGAAGAACAAGCGCAAGCTGCGGATTACGGAGACGCTCTTCGGCGGGAGCACGGCGATTTCCGTCGTTTACAATCTCCGCCGAATCGGGAAATAGCGGTTTCCAGCGGGATGTCGGGCCGCTATCCGGAGGCGGCGCGTAAAACTGCTTCATAGGCGGACACCGAAGCGTCCAGATCGAAGGCGCCGGCGCGTTGGGCGGAATGCGTGCGCAGGCGGTGAAAACGGACCGGGTCGGAAAGAATGTTCCGCAGCGCGGCGGCAAAAGATTCCGCGGTGAGTTCGCAGAGCGCGCCATTCGCACCCTCCTCGACGACGTCGGCAACCCCGCCGATGCGGCTGGAGATGATCGCGAGGCCGCGGTCCAGCGCCTCGATCGCGGCCATGGGCAGACCTTCGCTGAGCGACGTCAGCAGCAGGGCGTCCGCGGCGGACATTTCCGCCGCGACGGATGCGGAGTCGAGCCATCCCAGGAATCGGATGCGGTCCGCGCAGCCGGAGGATTGGGCCTCCTGTTCCATCCCGGCTCGCAATGGGCCGTCGCCTGCGACGTGGAATTCCCACGGCAGATCGCGGAGCAACGCGAGGGCGCGGATGGCGAGCAGCGGGTTCTTTTGCACGCTCAGGCGTCCGACCATGAGCAGGCGCGGCGGGGAATGGACGGCGATTGCGGGGCGCGGGCCGAGCGAGATGCCGTTGAGGATCACCCGGGGGCGAAGGCGGTAGGCGCGTTCCGCGAGGTCCGCGACGAACGTGCTCACGGCGGTGACCGCCGCCGCGCGTTTCCAAATCGGGCGCGTGAGGGGCTGGACCAACCGGAACAAGCTCGCGGTTTGTTCGGGCACGCCGCCGGGAACGTCGCCGAGGTGCGCGGTGAGCACGTAGGGGGCGCCCGTGACGAGCGAGACGGCATGGGCGAGCGCGCCGGTGGGGACGGCGAAATGCGCGTGGACGACATGTGGTTTCCACCTGCGGATGTGTCGCAACGTCGGGAGGAAACTCGTGAGAAGATAGAGCGCCATCTCGGGCACGGTGCAGGTGTCCTCCCTGTTGCGAAACGACGGAGCGCGATAAATCTCCACGCCGTCGACGACCGCGCGCGCCGGCAAATGGCGCATCCCGGCCGTCTGCACGCGCACCGAATGGCCGCGCGCGGCGAGGGCGGCATTGATGCGGTGCGCAATGCGTCCGCCACCGCCGCCGACCGGCGGGTATTCGTAGTTCAGGCAGAGGATGCGCAGCGGATCGCTCACGACAGGCGCCGCTCCTTCCATTGCTCGAACATGAGCTGGCACCAAAGGAAGATCCGATCGTCGCTCCGGCCCGCCCGATGCGCGGCGAGGCGGCGTCGCACGAACGGATCCGTCCCGGCCGGAGCCAGGCGTCCGCTGCGGAACCATGGACCGGTGGGCGAGCCGAAGCCCTTCTTTTTGCGGTGAACGATTTCCGCGGGCAGCACGCGGGCGGCGGCGCGTTTGAGGAGGTATTTCGTTGCGCCGCGGCGGAGCTTGAAGCGGTGCGGCAGGCGGCGGGCGAAGTCGGCCACGTCGCGATCGAGGAGCGGCGCGCGCACCTCGAGGCTGTTCATCATGCTGGCGCGATCCACCTTCGCGAGGATACCGTCGGGGAGATAAACTTTCGTGTAGAATTGCAGCGTGCGATCCACGACGTCGCGCGACGGGCAGCTCTCCCAGAGTTCGATGGCTTCGCTGTAAAGCTCCTCGACCGGCTGCGGCCCGCCAAGGAAATCGGCGATCTCGCCGGCCTCGAGCGCGCCGAGCCAGACGGGATTCCACAGCGCGGGCGGATGGCTGAGGCCGCGCAGGGTGCGTTTGATTTTGAAGTCGAGGCTGAGGTTCGCGTGCGAGACGGGCAGGCGCGCGGCGAGCAGGCGAATCGCGAGGTGAAGCGGCTTGGGCATGAGCTTCGCGTAGGCTTCGGCCTTGCGCAGGGCGAGGAAGGGATCGTAACCGGCGAAGAGTTCGTCGCCGCCGTCGCCGCCGAGCGCGACCGCGACGTGGCGGCGCGTGAAGCGGCTGAGCAGCCAGGTCGGCAGCAGAGAACCGTCGCCCTGGGGCTCGTCGAGCTTTTCAAAAATCTGCGGCAGCGCTTCGAGGGCCTTGTCGAGGTCGAGGACTTCGGTCTGGTGGTTCGTGCCGAGCAGGCCGGCCACGCGGTTCGCCCAGGCCAGCTCGTCGAACGACGCCTCGGTAAATCCGATGCTGAACGTGCGCAGCGCTCCCGCCGGCACGTGGCGGGCGGCGAGCGCGGCGGTGAGCGAGGAGTCGATGCCGCCGCTCAGGAAGATTCCGAGCGGGACGTCAGCCATGAGCCTGCGCGTCACCGCGCGGTCGATGAGATCGAGCAGCTCGTCGGCAAGCGCGTCTTCCTTTTGCGCCGGCTCGATCGGCTCGAGGAGGAAGTCCCAGTATTTCTCGAGGCGCGGGGCTTCCTCGCGCAAATCGAAAACGAGATTGTGGCCGGCGGGCAACTTCCAGACGCGTTCGAGGATGGAATGCGGCGCCGGGATCAGCGCGTAGGCGAAAAATTTCCGCAGAGCGGTGGCGGATACCGAGCGCGGACAGACAGGGTGGGCGAGCAGCGCGGTGAGTTCCGAGGCGAAGGCGAACGTGCCGCGTTCGTGGAACCAGTAGAGCGGTTTCTTGCCGAAGCGGTCGCGGCTCAGGAACAAACG
Source organism: Terrimicrobiaceae bacterium (assembly GCA_028713285.1). Classification (GTDB taxonomy): domain Bacteria; phylum Verrucomicrobiota; class Verrucomicrobiia; order Chthoniobacterales; family JAATET01; genus JAATET01. The sequence goes on along the minus strand of JAQTOP010000041.1, from coordinate 12,257 downwards.
TCCGGCATCCCTGTCGTAAATCGCGAAGGCCCACATGCCGTTGAGGCGGTGGACGAAATCGTCGCCCCATTCGAGGTAGGCGTGCAACAGCACCTCGGTGTCCGAATGGTCGGTCTGGAACACGCAACCGCGCGCCTTCAATTCCTCGCGCAACCCGTCGTGGTTGTAGATTTCGCCGTTGTAGATGATGCCGATGCGCTGGTCCGCGGTCCACATCGGCTGCGCGCCGCCGGCGAGATCGATGATGGAAAGCCGCCGGTGGCCGAGATGCACGCCGCGTCCGGCGTCGATCCAATGTCCCTCCGCATCCGGGCCGCGATGCGCGATGGCCGTCGTCATCCGTTCCAGGTCGGTGCGATTTCCGCGTCCCACAAAGCCGGCTATTCCGCACATCGCCCTTGTATCGCAGAACCGGATGCGGCGGCGCAATTCGCACCTTTGCCGCGCAGTTACGGATTTTGGAGGATCGTGGCTTTGGCCGGGGCGGAGCGCAGGTTCGCGGAATTGAGCGCGGTGAAGACGATTTTCGTCTTCGGGCTCGTCAGCTTGAGCTTGAATTTCCAAACGCCGCCGACAACCGGAACGAGTTTTATGCGCGTCTTTTTGCCGACCTTGTAGGCGGCTTCGACGAGGGTTCCGTTCGACGCGCCTTTGATGATCGTGCGCGCGGCGGTGGTTTTGATTTTGGCTTTGCTGATCAGCCGCAGGGTCGGCGGAACGCCGGATCCAACCGTTCCGGTCGGAGTCGGAGGAATAAGCGATGGATCGGTGGAAAACACGTAAACCGCGCCGGTGTAGGAATCGTGCATGTAAGAGCCGGACATGAGAAAGGTTCCGGACAGGGCGACTGCGGCGGCGCCGGTGTCATCCGAGCCCTCGATAATCTGCGGAGCGCTCCAGTTGCCGGAGTCAAACTTGAAAACCTCGACCACGCCCTTGCCCGCGGCGCCGCCGTTCTGGCTCCCGGCGACGGCTGTCGTGTCATCCAGCGCGACGGATTGGCCGAGTGTGATCGATGTGTCCGCACTTTTGAATTTTTTGGTCTCGAGCCAGTCCCCCGCGCTGTGGGTGAAGAAATAGGCGCTCCCTTCGCCGCTGCCGATCAGCGCCGAGCCGGCGGTGTCGATGGCGGTGGCGATTCCGAAGTCGCCATTGTCGGCCGAGTCGGAGCCGATCAGCTTTTTCACTTCGGTCCACGTGTTTCCAGCGTGGGTGAAGATGTAGGCCCCGCCCCGATAGGTGCCAAGGGTGCTGCGAAAGGGTGCGCCGATCACAGCGGTGCTGCCGGACAGGGAGACCGCCCGGCCGAAATCGTCGTAGTCCGCGGCGTCGGAAGCGGTGAGCTTTTGCTGCTCGGTCCACACGCCCGAAACGCTGTCCCTCGAGAATGCATAAACCGCGCCGCGATCCACGCCCGCTCCATCTTCAGGGCTCGCTCCGACCAGCAGGAGGTCGGAATCGAGCGCGACGGAGATGCCGAACCGGTCGTAGTCCTGGGCGTCCGATGCGGCAAGCCTTTGCTTTTCCTGCCACTGGCTCGAGCCGGCATCGAACTCGAAGATGTAAACGGCGCCGCGATCCACGCCGCCGGCGCCGTCCTCCCGATCCGCGCCGACGACCGCGATGTTCCCCTGGATCGCGACGGCGCCGCTGAAGTAATCGTTATTGTGAGGAACGGGCGGTGTGAGTTTTTGTTTTTCGACCCATTGCGCGCCGTTGAAAGTGAAGATGTAGGCGGCGCCCCGGTTGACGCCGGCGCCGGCCTTCGCCAGCGCGCCGATCAGCGCGACATTGCCGTCGATTGCGATCCGGGCTCCGAAGTAGTCGCCGGTGTGCGCGTCGGAGGCCGTCAGCTTCTGCGTTTCGGCGAAAGGCGCCGCGTGAACGAATGACGGGACTGCAGCGAGGAGTCCGAGAAGGGCGCCTGCCAGAACATGGCCGCATTGGGCCGCGGGAGGCGAAAGATTGCCGCGCATCGTTTGCATTCCGGAGGGGGTATTTTTCGATACCAAGATAATTCCAGTCCAAGCGGGGGTGTCACGTGTTTTCTGGCCCGGCGCGCGCAAATCCGGGGGGCAGGCCGGTGAAAAATGCCCCGTGCGTTCGCCGCTCCGGGGAAGTAAATAAATTGACAATTTGTGGAGCCGATCATCTAACCTGCGGGCAACACAGAATAAACTTATGAGCCGTGGAATTGCCCCTGCCGCACTTGCGATGGCTGCCGGATTTGTCTTCCTTGATCGCGCCGTCGCGTTTCCCGACTTCAACGGAGACTACGACGGAAAGACGATCGTCACGTTCGAGGAGGGCGGACGGGATTACAAGTCGCTCGTTCGCTCGGGCGGACATGCGATCAGCAATTTCCTGACGAAGTTCTTTCAATTCCAAATTCTGCCCAAGCGAAAGGCGACGGGCGACATGCAGTTCTACGTGTCTCCGAATTTCAGTGGCTACTATTCGCAATACGACTTCGTCGCCTCGAGCCTCCCAAAGCCGGACAAGCCGAAACGCAAAAAGCACAAGAGGATCATTCTCCAATCCACTGGCAACTCCGTGGACACCCCGAAGGGCTCGCGCTTTGCTCTTTCCGGCATGCTCGGCGAGTCCCCGACCGCGGTCACCGGCACCGTCGAACGCGGAAAGAAGGGCGCCCTCGACCTGGACTTGAAGATCAAGCCGGCAAAGCCGAAGAAGGCGGGTTTCGAAGGGCCGGTGCGCGTGCGATTTGTCGGAAAGTTGAAGTCGTAGGCCGATGGATTTGCGCGTTCCCTCCCGGATTTTTCCGGCCTTGATCCTGAGGACGGTCGTGCTGCTGGGTGTGCTGATCGGCGCGTTGGCTGCAAATTCCGCGCGCGCGCTGGATACCACGTTTATCTCCAGCCAGGACAACACGCTGGACGGCGCGGGGGCCTGGTGGACGCAGGGATTCACACTCCGCGGCACGGTCAGATTCCGCTTTCGCTTCGCATGCGACTACCGGGCGCAATGCGCGGTCGTCAGCGCGGCATCCATCAACGCCTTCCGCAACAACGGGACCTTCAACGGCTACGGGATTTTCGACGGGCAGTTTGGAACGAAGGGAGTGACCCTGGGACCGGGCACGTATTACGTCGGGGTGCGGAACGCGACGGCGGGCGCGAACGAATTCTCCGTGGAGCTCGACTACGACAGGGTTCCGTCGGGCTATCGCTATTTCGGGAGGGCGGCGGGCGGCGTGGCGTCGGTGCCCGCGCACGGAAAGTTTTACCAATCCTTCCGCCTGCTCTCGCCGACGGCTTACACGTACTACCTCGACGGATGCAATTCGGGCGGCATGGAAACGTTCCTCATTCCGGCGGCCGAGCTGGGCAACTTTCTCGGAGACCTCACGTTTCGCTACTACACGGCCTACTATTCGGCCACCGGCGAAGCGCCCGGGCAGTGGAACGTGCGGCTGGGGAAGGGGCGGTATTTCCTGGTGTTCCGGAACAGTTCCGACATCCCGAAATCCGTCACCTACGAGTTGCTGGCCTACAAGAGAATCGGCCGGTAGCTCCGCGGGAAGGCTGTCCGCGGCGGCACAGCCTAGGCGGTGGGCGGAGGGAGATTGCGGCGTTCGCGGACGAGATAGATGCGTTTGCCCTGCGACTCGTAGAATGTGCGCGTGATCATTTCGGCGAGCAGGCCCATGAGCACGCAGATCACGCCGGTCATGAACGTCGATACGGTCAGGACCGGCAGCGGCGTCGTGATGAAGGGCTTGCCCTCGACGAGGTTCAGCCAAACAGCCCAGAGGGCGAAAAGGCCTGCGATGGCCATCATCAGGAAGCCGCAGATTCCGAAGACATACATCGGCTTTTGCGCGTGGCGGTCGAGGAACTTCACGACCATGAGATCGAGCAGGACCTTGAGGATGCGCTCGAGGCCGTATTTGGATTTGCCGGCGCGGCGTGCGAAATGGCCGACGACGACCTCGGTGATCTTCGCGCCGTGCCAGCTCGTGTAAACCGGCAGGAAGCGGTGCATCTCGCCGTAGAGCCGCACACCCTCGATGACCTCGCGGCGGTAGGCCTTCAGCGAGCAGCCAAAATCCTGGAGCCGCACGCCTGAGACAAAGGCAATCAATTTGTTTGCCATGATGCTTGGAAGGTTGCGCTTGATGGCGTTGTCCTGCCGGTCGCGCCGCCAGCCCGAGACGACATCGTAGCCCTCGTCGAGCTTGGCGAGCATCCTTGGAATGTCCTCGGGGTCGTTCTGGTAATCCCCGTCCATTGGGATGATTACCTCGCCGCGCGCGTGATCGAAGCCTGCCATCATCGCCGCCGTCTGGCCGTAGTTCCGGCGAAAATGCAGCACCTTGACGGTTTCGTTTTCGCTGGCCACCGCGTTGAGCTCCTCCTCGCTGCCGTCCACGCTCCCGTCATTGATGAAGAGGACTTCCCATGGATGGCCGATCTTCCCGAGCACCTCCGCCGTCTTCTCGAACAAGGGGCGGATCGTTTCGCGTTCGTTGTAAACCGGGATGATGACGGACAGCATTCCCTTGCACGGATAGTGGCTCGGCGCGGCGGAGACAATGGTTTAGTGCGCAAGCCGCCCGGCGCGATCCGCCGTCCCGATGGCCTGTGAGCAAGGTTTGTGAAATTTTTCACAAAGTTTGCAAATAGCGCTTGTCAAGCCGCGGCGCGGCATTCAGTTTCCCAGCCGACGCGCTCTCCCCGTTCGGCGTCGCCCGACTCGTTGCAGGCTTCGCGCTTCGCCGGGAGGGGTTGCTTTTCCGGCGGAGAGCCGCATTTCCACTTTTCCACTTGATGACCATTTGCTGCGTGTTTGCCGAGGCTGTCCCGATGGGCGCGACCTCCCTTTTCGGAGGCGCCTCCGATGGCGGATTCGCTGCGTGGCTCACGAACTCGATCTTCGTCTCGGCCCTCGTCGCGGGCGTCATCCTGCTCTTCGCGCGGAAGGCCGTGCGCAACGCAAAGATCGTGCCCGACGGGCCGCAGAATCTTTTCGAGGCGGTCGTCGAGAATCTTTACAACGCGATGGAAAGCATCGTGGGCCGGCGGATGATCGGGCGCAGCTTCGGCCTGCTGGCGTCCCTCTTCATCTACATCCTCATCGCGAACTGGTTCAGCCTGCTGCCCGGCGTCGGTTCCATCGGCTGGTCCAACGAGCCGCTCGGCCCCTTCCACTCGGCGACCGGCGAGATCGAACATCCGCTGCTGCGCCCAGCCACGTCGGATTTGAATCTCACGCTTGCGCTCACCATTGTGTCGATGAGCCTGTGGTTCGTGTGGACGATGCAGGAGGTGGGCCCGTGGGGCTTCCTCAAGCACACGTTCGGCTCGAAAGGCGGCATGACTGGCATTCTTGGCATGGTGCTGGCCGTGGTGTTTTTCCTCGTCGGCTTCCTCGAGTTGATCTCCATCGGCACGCGCGCGCTTTCCCTGCCGCTGCGACTCTACGGCAATATCTACGCGGGCGAAAACCTCATCGGCATGATGATGGGCCTGGGCGCCGAGTTTCATTGGCCGCCGTGGCTCGCGACGATCTCCAGCGTACTGATTCCCATCCCGTTCTCCTTCCTCGAGTTGATGGTCGGGTTCCTCCAGGCCCTCGTATTCATGCTCCTCACCGCCGTCTATATCCAGCTCTCGACCAGCCACGACGAAGAAGCCCACTGATCCAGCTTTCCCCGCCGGGACCGTGCAGGACGCGGACGGCGGGAAACCAAACCACAGCACCAACCAAAAGAAAAAATGACCACCAGCCTCCTCCTTCTCGCCGAAGCCGCCACCGGCCTCACCGGCAACGTCACCTTCGGAATCGCCGGCGCCGGCGCAGCCATCGGCATCGGCCTCATCGGCGCGCGTGCCACCGAGGCTGTGGGCCGCAATCCCGGCGCCTTCGGGCGCGCCCTCACGATGGCCATCATCTTCACGGCGCTCGCCGAGGCGATGGGCATCTTCGGTCTCGTGTTCGCCTTCCAGGGCAAGTAACCATCGTAACCCGGTAATCCGCCGCTGCGGTCGAATCCGCGCGGCGGTCCGCACCGCCAACAACCCGGCAATCGGAGCAATGGACCAATTCTACACCTTGATGAGCCAGTTCGGCGTAAGCTGGCCGAAGCTGCTCGCGCAGATCATTATTTTCGTCACGCTTTACCTTACGCTGCAGAAGTTCGCGTTCGGCCCGATCATCAAGGTGCTCGAGGAGCGCCGCCGCCGCATCGAGGAGGGCCAGGCGAACGCCGAGAAAATCAAGCAGCAGCTCGCGGAGGCCGAGAAACACTACGAGGAGATCATCCAGAAGGCGAATGCCGAAGGCCAGCATCTCATCGACGAGGCCCGGAAGAGCGGCGAGGCCCTCACGCAGAAGCAGGCGCAGGAAGCCATCCGGCAGGCCGAAGGAATCATCGCAAAGGCCCGGGCGGACATCGAAATCGAACGCAATCGCGTTGAGAGCGAAGTGCGCGGGCAGATGGTCAGCCTCGTCGTCGCGACGACCGCGAAGGTCACCGGCAAGGTGCTCACGCCCGCCGACCAGGAGCGGCTGAACGCCGAGACCACCGCCCAACTGGCGGCCTGAAATTTTCCAAAACGGCATCCTGCATGAAGATCAGTAAAGAGGCCCGCCGCCACGCCAGGGAATTGCTCAAGGGCAGCCTTGCGGACGGACGGCTCGATGCGCGAAGGATCGCGGAGTATGCCGACCGTCTCATTGCGGAAAAGCCGCGCAGCTACCTGGCGGTCCTCAAGGAATTCACCCGCCTCGTCCGCCTCGAAATTTATCGCCGGCACGCCGTCATCGAGAGCGCCGCGCCGCTCGATCCCGCCGCGGCCGCGCGTCTCGAAGACGATCTGCGCCAGCGCTTCGGCGCGGACCTCGCCATCGAGACCCGCACGAATCCCGCGCTCCTCGGCGGCCTGCGCGTCCAGGTCGGCAGCGACGTCTGGGACGGCTCCGTTTCCAACCGCCTCCAACTTCTCCAACAGCAACTTTAACGATCCACCGGCAATGAGCAGCATCCTTCAAGAACTCGAATCCAAAATCCAGGGCATCCAAAGCGCCGCCACCACGAAAACAAACGTGGGCGTCGTCCGCGAAATCGGCGACGGCGTGGCCCGCATCGAGGGCCTCAGCGGCGCGATGCTCAATGAAATGCTCGAATTCCCCGGCGGCCTCTACGGCATCGCGTTGAACCTCGAGGAAACCGAAGTCGGCGCGATCCTGCTTGGCGACTTTACGCACGTCAGCGAAGGCGACGAGGTCAAGACGACCGGCCGCCTCCTCTCGACGCCCGTCGGCAGGGGCCTGCTCGGCCGCGTGGTCGACGCGCTCGGCCAGCCCATCGACGGCCGCGGCCCGGTCGATGCGACGGAATTCCGTCCGGTCGAGAAGATCGCGCCCGGCATCATCAAGCGCAAATCGGTTTCCCAGCCGGTGCAGACCGGCATCATGGCCATTGACGCGATGATTCCTGTCGGTCGCGGCCAGCGGGAACTCATCATCGGCGACCGCGCCACCGGCAAGACGACGATCGCGATCGATACGATCATCAACCAGGCCCAGGCGAACAAAGCCGCCGAGGCCTCGGGCGTGAAGGATTTCCGGCCGTTGTATTCCATCTACGTCGCGGTCGGTCAGAAAAACGCGAATGTCGCCCGCGTCGTGAAGGCGCTCGAGGACCACGACGCCCTCAAATACACGATCATCGTCTCGGCGACCGCCTCGGATTCCGCCACGAATCAATACATCGCCCCGTTCACCGGCGCCACGATGGGCGAGTGGTTCATGGAGAATGGAATGGACGCGCTCATCGTGTTCGACGACCTCTCGAAGCACGCCGTCGCCTACCGCCAGGTCTCGCTTCTCCTCAAGCGCCCATCGGGCCGCGAAGCCTATCCCGGCGACGTCTTCTACCTTCACAGCCGCCTGCTCGAACGCTCGGCGCGCCTCAACGAAAACCACGGCAACGGCTCGCTCACGGCGCTGCCGATCATCGAGACGCAGGCCGGCGACGTGTCGGCCTATATTCCGACGAACGTCATCTCGATCACGGACGGCCAGATTTACCTCGAGACCGATTTGTTCTACCAGGGCATTCGCCCCGCCATTTCCGTCGGTCTCTCGGTGTCCCGTGTCGGCTCCGCGGCGCAGATCAAGGCGATGAAGCAGGTCGCCGGCAAGATCAAGGGCGATCTGGCGCAGTTCCGCGAGCTCGCGGCGTTCGCGCAGTTCGGCAGCGACCTCGATGCCCGCACGAAGGCGACGCTCGACCGCGGCCAGCGCATCGTCGAGCTCTTCAAGCAGCCGCAATATCACCCGCTGCCCATCGAGCTGCAGGCCGCGATCCTCTTCGCGATGCAGAAGGGTTACGTCGATGCGATTCCGGTCGAGCGCGTGAAGGAATTCCAAACCAAGCTGCAGGAATATCTCACGACCCGCAAAGCCGCCCTCCTCGCGAAGATCCTCGAGAAAAAGTCCTTCGACAAGGATCTCGAGGCCGAGGCCATTGCCGCGCTCGACGAGTTCAAGTCCACCTTCAAGTAACCCTCCGTGCCCAGCACTCGCGACATCCGGCGGCGCATCAAGTCCGTCAAGAATACGGCGCAGATCACGAAGGCCATGCAAATGGTCGCCGCCTCGAAGATGCGCCGCGCCCAGACGGCGGCCCTCGCCGGCCACCCGTATGCGCAGCTCCTGAATCGCGTGCTCGTTTCGTTGAGCGGTCGCGTGAACCACGCCGCCCACCCCCTGCTCGAGGAGCGCCCGGTCCAGCGCGAACTCGTCGTGCTTGTGAGCACGGACAAGGGACTGTGCGGCGGGCTCAACACAAACCTGTTTCGCGAGGCGTTGCAGTTCGACGCGGCGAAGACCGATTTCGTGACGGTTGGCCGCAAGGGGAAGCAATTCGTCGCCCGAACGAAGCGCACTCTCGTCGCCGACTTCGAAGTCGGCGACCACCCGAGCTTCCTCCGGACAAAGCAAATCTCGAAGTTCTGCGTCGAGCGCTTTCTCGCCGCCGATGTGGACAAGGTGACGGTGCTCTTCCCGCTGTTCGTCAATACGCTCACGCAGACGCCGCGCGTGTTCACGCTGCTGCCGATCTCGCCGAGCATCGTCAACAAGGATCTCGCCGAGGCCGCGCCGGATGGCTCGGTGTTCGTCTTCGAGCCGGACGAGGAAAAAATCCTCGACGCGATCCTTCCCTACTACGTCCACTACGGCATCTACCAGACGCTGCTCGACGCCCGCGCCTCCGAGCACAGCGCCCGCATGGTCGCGATGAAGAACGCGACGGACAACGCCAAGCAATTGGTGAAAGATCTCACCCTCGAATACAACAAGGTCCGCCAGGCGGCGATCACGAACGAACTGCTCGAGATCACCACCGCGCAAATGGCGCTGGCCTGATCCCATCGGAAAACCCCGCATTTATCATGAGTCAGAAAGGCAAAATTGTTCAGGTCATCGGCCCCGTCGTGGACGTCGAATTCAATCCGGCCGACGGCGGCATCCCGGGCATTTACGATGCGCTCGAGATCGATCACGTCGTGGACGGCGTCCCGGTCAACCTCGTGCTCGAGGTCCAGCAGCACCTCGGCGAAAACTGGGTGCGCGCCATTGCGATGTCCTCGACCGAAGGACTGACGCGTGGCAAGGAGGTCGTCGCCACCGGGGCGCCCATCTCAGTGCCCGTCGGCGAAGGGGTGCTCGGCCGCATCTTCAACGTCATCGGCGAACCGACCGACGAACGCGGTCCGGTGAAGGCCGAAAAGCGCTATCCGATTCACCGCCCCGCCCCGGCGCTCGTCGATCAGGACACGCAGGCCACGATTCTCGAAACCGGCATCAAGGTCATCGATCTCATCTGCCCGTTCATCAAGGGCGGCAAGGCCGGAGCCTTCGGCGGCGCGGGCGTCGGCAAGACGGTCGTCATTCTCGAACTCATCAACAACATCGCCAAGGCCCACGGCGGCTATTCCGTTTTCGCCGGGGTGGGCGAGCGCACCCGTGAGGGCAACGACCTCTACCACGAGATGAGCGACGCAGGCGTCATCAACCAGGCCAATCTTGCCGAGTCGAAGGTCGCGCTGGTCTATGGCCAGATGAACGAGCCGCCCGGCGCCCGTCTCCGCGTCGCCCTCAGCGCGCTCGCGATGGCCGAGTATTTCCGCGATGAGAAGAATCAGGACGTGCTCCTGTTCATCGACAACATTTTCCGCTTCTCGCAGGCGGGCTCGGAGGTCTCCGCGCTCCTCGGGCGCACGCCGTCCGCGGTCGGATACCAGCCGACGCTCGCGGCGGAGATGGGACAGCTCCAGGAGCGCATCACCTCAACCACCAAGGGCTCGATCACCTCTGTCCAGGCCGTCTATGTGCCCGCGGACGATCTCACCGATCCCGCGCCGGCGAACACCTTCGCGCACCTCGACTCGACCCTCGTGCTCGAGCGCTCGATTGCGGAGCTGGGCATCTATCCCGCGGTCGATCCGCTCGCGTCCACCTCGAAGGCGCTTGCAGCCGACGTCGTCGGCGAGGAGCATTACAAGGTCGCCCGCGGCGTGCAGGTCGTGCTCCAGCGCTACAAGGATTTGCAGGACATCATCGCCATTCTCGGGATGGATGAACTCAGCCCCGAGGACAAACTCACGGTCTTCCGCGCCCGCAAAATCCAGCGGTTTCTCTCGCAGCCCTTCCACGTCGCCGAGGTTTTCACCGGCACGCCGGGCCAGTATGTGAGCACCCAGGAGACGATCCGCGGCTTCAAGGAAATCCTCGATGGCAAGCACGACGACGTTCCCGAGGGAAATTTCTACATGAAGGGCGGCATCGACCAGATCAAGGAATAGGCTCCGCCGTTTCCCATTCCACCCTTCTCGCGAAACTAAAGCGATGGCCACTCTCAAACTCGAAATCGTCACCCCGGAGGCCAAAACCTACTCGGAGGATGTGGACTTCGTGCTCATCCCGGGCTCCGAAGGCGAGCTGGGCGTTTTTCCCGGCCACGTGCCGCTCATGACCGAACTTGCGCCGGGCGAACTGATGGCCACGCGCGACGGGAAGGACGAATACCTCGCGATCGGCCAGGGATTTGTCGAGATCACCCAGACCACGGTCTCGGTGCTCACCGACATGGCCGTCATGGAAAGCGACATCGACGAGGACGCCGCGAAGGCGGCCATCGAGCGGGCGAAGGCTGCGATGAAGGACGAGAAGCTCGGGGGCGAAGAGCAGGCCACCGTCGAGGCGTCGATCCTCAAATCGCTCGCCCAACTCAAGGTCAAGCGCCGCCATCGCGGCTAACCGGGCAGATCACGGACGGGCGGCCACGACCTGTGACTCCCATGCGCAGCGATGTCCGCGATCCGCGAATTTCTGAGCGGCCAGCTCTCCGCCGGCGAGTGGGTGCTCGGCCAGATTCGCGTGACGCCGGGCATTGTCCTCCGTCATGTGGATGACAGCGCCGCCGCGCGACTGGCGATCTTCACCCGCCCAACGGACGCCCGCGACCTCGCGAAATTCGACGACGCCGGCAATTACCGCCCGCTGAAGACCGCGCCGAACCTTCGGCACGGCTGGGAGCTGCGTTTGGGCGATCTGGACGGCCTGCGGCTCGCATTGGATTTCTTCTACCCCGCCGCGATCGGCACATGGCTGGCCGAGCAGCGCGGAGACCTCACCCCGATCCCTCTGCGCGACACGCTGGCCAGGCAGACCGGCATGTATCGCGTGACCCGGCACATCGGCGACGACAAGGCCGCCGCGGTCGTGCAAAAAATCTGCCGGGGTGGCTGCCTGCGCCATCGGCTCTGGAGCATCACAGCCGAAAATTCCGAACCGCCTTGCGCCCAGCCATCGCCGATCACCCGTCGCGATCTCCCCATCCTCTGCGCCGAGGCGTGCAACCTTTTCGTCGCCGCCTGCCGCCCGGTCGCGAAGGGAAATCCACGCAAAAGCGCGTAGGGAGCCCAGGGAGCAGGAGCGGTGGCTTTCAACAGCCGGACTTGCGACAATAGGCACACGGACTCCCAGTTCCGGAGTTCCTGTTCCGACCCTGCGGTGACTCCTTCAAGGCCCGTCTGCGCATAGGCACGGCCCCCATTCCTTGCCATTCATACCACCTCTCACAAAGACTCGGACGATCTAGAGAATGTTAATATATTGTGCACATATTTGAAAGTGGATAGGCTTTGGGGGCATGAAAGCCTATTCGCTGGATTTGCGTGAACGAGTGATGAGTGCCTACGACCAGGGGCAGTGGAGCGTGGGAC
>JAQTOP010000040.1 GCA_028713285.1 Terrimicrobiaceae bacterium | reverse complement strand
ACGACGTTCGGCACGTAGCCCTCGCGCTTTTCTCCGGTCGGCTCAAGCAGCGTCTCCACGAGGCAGCCCAGCACGTGGCTGGGGTCGTCGCGATCCAGCAGCATCGCGCCCATGCAATAGCGGCGCATCGGGCCCACTCCGTGCGTGAGGACGAGCCAGCCTTCGTCGGTCTCGATCGGCGATCCGCAGTTGCCGATTTTTACAAACTCCCAGGGTTGCCGGGGCACCGCAAGCAGCCGCGGCTCGTTCCAAAAATGCAGGTTGTCGGAAAGCATCAGGAAAAGGTTCTCGTCGTCCTGCCGTGAGATCATGGCGAACTGGCCGTTGATGCGGCGGGGAAAGAGCGCCATGCCTTTGTTCTGCACGGCCTGGCCGTTGAGCGTGCGAACGCGAAAGTTTCGGAAATCCTGCGTCTCGATCAATTGCGGCAGGATCGCCCGCCCGTTGTATGCGGTGTAGGTCGCGTAGTAGCAAACCGAGCCGTCGTCCTCGACCAACCGCACGAATCGGGCGTCTTCGATGCCATTGCTCTCGTTGGGCGAAACGGGAAAAATGATCCGCTGGGAAAGCGAGACCGATGGCTGGAAATGCACCTCGTAGTTCGAACTCGCGAGCCAATGCACGCATTCCTTCGTGCGCTCCACCTCGCGATGCCGCTCCTCTCCTTCGCCAAGCACCAGGCGCATCGACTTCTCCAGCTCCTCATGGCTGAAGTCCGCGCCGAGAGACTCCATGATCCGCAGCGACCACTCGTTCTCGAATCCCATTTCCTTCAACTTGTAAAGAAACACGACCTTGCGATAGCTCGGGTTTTCCTTCACCTCGGGAGCGATCACGAGCGGAGAAACTTCGTCGATCGTGATCGACGCGTCCGCGTGCGCCACCCCGGAGCGAAACTCGATCGACGAAATGTGCCCCTCCCCCGTGGCACGCAGGCTGAGGACAAATCGCAACGCGCCTTCCGCCAGCCCCGTCTGATCCGGGTGGGCGACGATGGAGGGATTGAACAGCGCGGCCGCTTCGAGCGCATATTCCCCGGAAAAAAGCGCGCCGATGTAGAGGTGACGATTGAACGAGAGCGTCTGGTCGCCGAGATGGCTCCTCACCATGGCGAAATGCCGCCGCCAGCAGGTTTCCAGGTCGATGTGGCGGGCGCCGAAGTCGGCGCGCAGGATGGCAAGCTGAGCCTCCACCTCCGCCTCGCTCAACGAAAGCGCGCGGGCGATGATGTGCCCGACGCGAGCGGGGTCCGACGAAATGAACGGGCGAACCAGCACCCGCTTGCTGTCCGGACGAAAGACGATGCCGGTCGGCTGGACGTCGATTCCGCTCACGGGGTGGCTCTCTCGCGTTCCTCCGCGCGGCGGAGTTCCACCCAGGAAAGGTAAAAGGCGAGGCTGGATTCCGCGCCCTGGTTTTGATTGAGGTGATCCTGTAGCAGCGCGTCCCGGCAGCCGCCGGTGGAGGCGTCGTAGAGCGGCTGGCGGAGGTCGTTGCGCCCGAGGAACCAATCAAAACAGCGGCGGGCGGCCGTCCGCCAGAAATCGTCCCGGGTAACGAAAAACGCCTCGAGGCACGCCGAGATCATCGCGTGCGCCTCGAGCGGCTGTTGATCGAAGCGAGCCCGCTCGCCGCCGCGCGGCCAGAAGCCGTGGCAGCCGATCGGCGCGAAATGACCGTCCGGCGTCGTCTGCGCATCGAGCAGCCATCGCAGCGAGGCGAGGCCGATATCGAGCGTCTCGCCCTGCGACGTCCAGTATCCGCTCAGGATCATCGCGTGCGAGAGCTTGGCGTTGTCGTAGGTCGCGATGCGCTCGAACCACTGCCAGTCCGGCGAGGAATTCGCGCGAAACAAATCCAGCAGCATGGTCGTGAGCGTGTCGCGCATCTGGCTCACCACGCGATCTCCAGATAGCGTCCGCAGGTATTCGTGAATCGCGATGAGCGTGAACGCCCATGCGCGGGGCGAACTGAAACGCGCCACGGGCGGCAGCCCGCGCTGGAAAAGCAACGCGCAGAGGTTGCGATGTTCGACGTTTTTCGACCGTCCGAGCGCGGTGGCCACGGCCCACAAGGCGCGCGCGTGGCTGTCCTCCGAGCCATGCAACTCGAGCCACTGGCGGGAATAGCTCATGAAATTCCGGAACCGGCAGATGTTGTTATCGAACGCATACCAGAGGAACGCAAGGTAGCTGCTCGCGAGGCGTTCGACCTCCTTCGAGGACAGGCGCAGCTCGTCGAGCAGGACGGTGAAGATGAAGGCGCGGGCGTTGTCATCCGTGCAATAGCCCTCGTGGAAATTCGGCACGTTGTGGATGGCGTGCTGAAATATGCCGGTGTGGTCGCTCATCGTGAAAAGATGATCGAGCTTCAACTCCGGCATCGGCAGCGGGATCGCCGGCACAGTTTCGACGACGATCGAGACCTCGCTCATGCTCTCGCGGGCCCGGCCGAAGCTCTCCATGTAGCGGGCGGCAACCACCGGCCAGATCATGTCCCGGCCCTGCTTCCAGGCCCGCTTGCGCATCGCGGTCATGCGCGTGGGCTGCGAGAGAATGTCGTTCACGCTTGTGGCGATGGCGCCCGCGTCCGCAAATGGCACCAGGATTCCACGCTCTCCAGCCAGCAATTCCAGGGCGTGCCAGTAGGGCGTGGAGATGATCGCCTTTCCCGCGCCGAACGCATAAGCCAGCGTGCCCGAGGTGATCTGCGCCTCGTTGAGATACGGCGTGAGGTAAATGTCGGCTCCTCCGATGAACGCCTTGAGCTCCTCGAGCGCGACGAAGCGATCGTGAAAAATGACCTGCTCAGAGACGCCGAGGCTCGCGGCCAGGCTCTCCAGCTTGCGCCGGTATTTTTCGCCCTCGGCGGCGATGAGGTTCGGATGGGTCGCGCCGAGCACGATGTAAACGACATCCGGATGCCGCTCCAGAATCGCGGGCATTGCCTCGATCACCAGCTCGATGCCCTTCTTCGGAGACAGCAGGCCGAAGGTGAGAAGCACGGTCTTTCCCTCCACTCCGAACTCGTCCTTGTAGAAGTTCGAGTCCATGAACGGGATGTCGATGACGCCGTGCGGAATGAGGTCGATCTTCGCGGGCGCGACGCCATAGACGGTCTCCAGCAGGTGACGACCGCGATCCGCCATGACGATGAAGCGATTCGACAGCGCGTCGAGTTCCGCCATCACGGATCGCTGATCGGGATTTGGCTCCTGCAGGACGGTGTGGAGGGTCGTCACGACGGGCATCCGCACATCGCGCAGGAGCGCAAGCAGGTGGCTGCCGGCCGGTCCGCCATAGATGCCGAACTCGTGCTGCACCGAGAGGACCTCGACGTTGTTGATGTTCAGGAATTCCGCGGCGCGCTGGTAGGAGGCGATTTCCTTTTCCTCGATCTCGAAGCGGACGCGGCCGGGATAGTCGTAACCCTGCTCCCGATCATTCACGGAACCGACGATGCACTTTGTCTTCGGAAACGCCTCCGCGATCGCCTCGCAAATGTCGGCGGTGAAGGTGGCGATGCCGCAGCGGCGCGGGACATAATCCCCGACGAAGGCGAGGTGGGAAGTGCGGGGATTGTTTTCCATAAGCGGGCAAGTTCGCCGAATCGCACCCCTTCCGGTGGCAGCGATCCCGCCTGGCCGAGTGGCAAGCGAATCCTGCACGAAACACGCCAACTATCGTCTTCCAGCGCCGGAAGTCAATGGCCGCGGACGGGCGTCGATTGATCGCCAGATCGCACGGTTGCTCGCGACGGCATCATTGCCACCGGCGCGCATCGATTCAAACACCATCTCTCTTCGCTGCCGCCGCTCGGCTCGAACCTTGTTCTCATCCCACCGCCGGCCGCCACCTTCGCGCCTGCGGCATGCGAAATCGGCAGTTGTGAAAGCTGGCGGAAGGGGTGGGATTCGAACCCACGGTAGGTTTAACCCTACGCACGATTTCGAGTCGTGTGCCTTAAACCGGACTCAGCCACCCTTCCTTTTGGGAACGGGCCACCGTAATGGGACGCGCCGCGATTGCAACCCGAAATGCCAGCCCGCGACGCACCGGCGCTGGCTTCACCCCGCGAACCTGCTAACACTGGATCGCATGAAGATCCTTCTGGCCGCATCGGAGTTGGAACCCTTTGCGGGCGCCGGGGCATTCGCGGCGTCCGTCCGGCAGCTTGCCGGCGGCCTGCTCGCCCGCGGCCACGAGGTGAGCGTGGTCATTCCCTATTACCGCGCCGCCCGCGAAAGCGGCGCAGGGAAGGCGAAACGCCTTGGCGCGAAGTTCTCCGTGCCCGTGGGCGGGGCGCGCTACTCGTGCGCGATTCGCGAGTTGCGGGGAGCAAATGACTTGCAGATTTTCTTCGTTGAGCGCGATGAATTTTTCGACCGCTCGGGCCTCTACGGCACCGCTGACGGCGACTATCAGGACAACGCCGCGCGCTTCATTTATTTCTCGAAATGTGTCGTCGAACTCGCACGGCGCATGGACCCTGCGCCCGAGATCTTGCACGCGCACAACTGGCAGGCCGCGCTCGTTCCGGTCTTCGCCGCCGAGCAGCGTCTGCCCGTGCGCACCGTCCTCTCGATCCACTCGCTCGCGCAGCAGGGGAATTTCTGGAGCTACGATTTCGGCCTCACCAATCTGCCCGGGGCGTATTTTTCCCCGCGCGGCCTCGAATACTACGGCAGCATGAACCTGCTCAAGGCGGGCATTCTCTACGCCGACAGCGTCGTCCTCCCCGGCCCGCTTTACGTCGGCGAAGCGCAGACCCCGGCGCACGGCTGTGGTCTTGACCCCGTGCTTCGGGAGCAGGCGGGGAAGCTCGAGGGAATTACGAACGGCCTGGATACCGCCGGTTGGGATCCGGCCACCGACAAGGCGGTTCCGAAACGCTACCGGACGGCGGCCGCAAAATCCGCGAACCGGAAACCATGGCTCGCGAAAGCGGGGCTCACCGCCGGCGGCCTGCAATTGCTCGTCGTCACGGACGCAACGACCGGTGACGGAATGTCCACGCTGCTGCCCGCGCTGGATCGCCTCTTAGAGTCCGGCGCGAGGCTGGCCGTGCTCGGCAAGGTGGGCGCCGCAAGCCTCGCGGACATGGAATTCGCGCGCCGCAAGCACGCCGGGCGCCTCGCGTGGCTGCCCGACTACGACGACACCACGCTCCGTCTCGCGTTCGCCGGCTCGGATGCGCTCGTTTGCGCCTCTCCAGTCTCGCCCGACGCGACCGTTCTCCTGCGCGGCCTCCGCTACGGCGTGCTCCCGGTGTGCGCAGCCTCCGGGGGATTGCACGCGCTCGCTCCGGCCTGGCCCGCCGGCTGCGCGTTTCCATTTTATACCGCGACGCCGGGCGCGCTGCTCGATGCCGCGCGGCGGGCTGCGGGAGTCCATCGCGACGCCGCCGCCTGGAATGCCGCGGTCGAACGCGCGATGGCCGCCGACTTCTCCTGGACCACCACGGCCGCCGTCACCGAGGCCCTCTACGCCTCGTTGCTGGCGCGCTACGGACTCGACCGGGCCGCCTGAATGCTCCCGAAGATGCAAACCGGGATTCCCGGGCCCGAATCGCTTCGGCTCGCCGGCGAACTGCGGCGCTATGAATCGCGCAATGTGACGTTCACCAGCGCGGACTTTCCGATTTTCTGGGAACGCGCGTCCGGCGCGAATGTGTGGGACGTGGATGGCAACCGCTTTCTCGATCTCACGTCGGCATTTGCCGTCGCCGGTCTCGGCCACAGCCCGCCGGCGATCGTTGCCGCCTTGCGCGCGCAATCGGAGCGGCTCGTTCACGCGATGGGCGATGTGCATCCCACCCGCGAAAAAGCGGAACTCTGCCGCCTGCTCAGCGAGATAACCTTCGAGCGGTGGAATCGCAGCACCGGACGCACGATTCTGGCGAATTCCGGCTCCGAGGCCGTGGAAGCCGCGTTGAAAACGGCGCTCCTGCACAGCGGCAGGCCCGGCGTGATCTCATTCACCGGCGGCTACCATGGCCTCGGTTACGGCGCGCTGGAGACCATCGGCATTCCTTTTTTTCGCGAGCCGTTTCGGCCCCAGCTCGGCCGTTTCGGCGTGCGCCTGCCGTATCCCGGCTGCTACCGCTGCCCGTTCGATTGCCGCGACGGATACCGGCTCGCGGGCGGGCCGTTTCCGAATTGCTCCTCCGGGTGCATCGGGGAATTACGGGACCGCATCGAAACGGCGCTGCGCCAGCGCGAAGTCGGCGCGATCCTCGTCGAGCCGATGCAGGGCCGCGGCGGTGAGGTCGTGCCACCGCGCGACTTCCTGCGCCTCCTCCGCGAAGTCTGCGACGCGCACAAGGTGCTGTTGATTTTCGACGAGATTTATACCGGATTCCACCGCACGGGCCGGCTGTTCGCCTGCGAGCATTTCGATGTCGTTCCCGACATCATCTGCCTCGGCAAGGCGCTCACCTCCGGCTTCCCGCTCTCGGCGTGCGTCGGCCGAAGCGACGTGATGCAAGCCTGGCCGGAGAGCACCGGCGAGGCATTGCATACGAGCACTTATCTCGGCAATCCCCTGGGCTGCGCGATGGCGCTCGCTTCGATTCGCGAACACCTCCGGCCCGAAGCGGCGGCTCTCGTTCGCGAAACCTCGCGCGCCCTCGACGAATCCCTCGCCGCGCTGCGGGCGCCGGCCATCGGCGACGTGCGCGGCCTGGGATTGATGCGGGGCGTCGAGTTGATCGCGCCCGACGGCTCGCCGGACGCGGCGCGGGCGGGCGACGTCGTCGTGCGTGCGCTCAAGGACGGCATCGTGCTCCTCGCGGGATCGCCGCACGGCAACGTTCTCTCATTGACCCCGCCGTTTGGCATCGAGCGCGAGGAACTCACCTTCGCGCTTGCGAAGATTCAGGAATACGTGACATCCCGGCCCGGATCCATCTCGTAGTCGATGGCGAGCCGGTCGGTGGTGTGCGGACGAATAACCTCCTCGAGGAATTTCACGTGGTTCGGATCGTCGCGGTAGATCGCGAGCTTTTCCATGCTCTCGACATCCACCGAAAGAAAAAATGGCCACTCCGCCTGCGGTGTGACCGGCTTGCCGCATTTGACGTTGAGCACCTCGGGGATCTTCAGCAGCCGGATCCGCGTGTGCCTCATCATCCACTCCAGCTTCTCGTCGTCCACCTCGGGCTTGAGCTTGAAAAGGACGAGGTGATGAATCATCGCGACGGCGAACGCGTGACCTACCTCGACCAGTCGAGAGCGCCCTTCTTGATTGCGTAGATGTAGCCAAAAAGCAGCACCGCCACGAAGACGAACATACTGCCGAGGATCAATGCGCCATGCGCCGCGACCGTCTCGGTGAACGTGACCGCCCATGGATACATGAACACGATTTCGATGTCGAAAAGGATGAACAGCATCGCCACCAGGTAAAACTTCACGCTGAAGCGCGGCTGCTTGCCGACCTCGGGAATCACGCCGCATTCGTAGGATGCATCCTTCGTGGCGTTGCGGCGGCCGCGGCGGCCAACCAGCAGATTGAGGCCGAGCGTCACCGTCGCGAAGCCGACAGCGACGAGCACATGCAGCAAAACGGGGGTGTAGTCCTGAGTCATTTGCAGGGCGTATAGCGAAACCGGGCTCCCTCCGCAATCGCGGAGCGAGGGACTACTTCGCGATGGCGGCGGCCGGAATGGAAGCCGAAACCGGAGGAATCAACGCCTTCGAGAGCGAGGCGAGACCTTTGTATTTCTTGCCGGCTTTCTTCACCATGCCGCGCGAGACGAGATTCTGCAGCTTCTCGTAGGCGCGCAAGCGGAGCATCTCCTCCCCGCCACTCGCGGCGTTTCGCGCCTTGAGCGCCTCATGCACCACTTCGAAGAGCTGCTTGAACTCATAGGAAGTTTTTTTGGAGAGAGCAGCGACAAGCTCCTCTGTCACAAGATCGGGAAGCCGACGAGAAAACGCACTTTTTCTTTGCATAGCCGTAAAAAAAGAGGCTAGCACACCCTTGGCGGAAAGTCAGCCCTTTTCTACAAGCAGGGGCAATTTACGTCGATTCGCTCCCCGACCGCTCAGGATCGCAGCCGTCTGCGCCACGGATACGAGCCAAACTCCGCGAACGTAAGGCTGCGCTTCCGCGCACGCTCAATCACCGCGTCGTAGGCCGGCACGCCCGGCGCGCCATCGATCTCCATGAAGAATACCGCGCGGTCCGCATCGCCCGGAAACGGACGCGAGATGATCCGGTTGATATTCACCCTCGCCTTCGCGAACGGCTCCAGGAAGCGATACAGGCTCCCGCATTCGTTGCTGAACGAGACCGCCAGGGCCGTGCGGGCGTCCTGCGGTTTCGCCGGATGCCGCTTGCAGTGCGAGAGCACAAGGAAATGCGTGACGTTCACTTTGCCGCCGAGCGATGGGCGGGCGAGAACGTCGAGTCCGTAGAGCTGGGCCGCGCCCGGAGCGGAAAGCGCGGCGCCTCCCTTCACGGCGCCGGCGCGCTCCGCCGCCACGGCCGTGCTGCTCACGGCCTCGACTTCGACGCCCGGATAATTCGCGCGCAGCCATTCGCGGTGATGCTGGAGCTGCACGAAATGCGAAAACACCCGCCGCACCGGCGCGCCGCTGCGGCCGATCAATGCGATGCGCACGTCGAGCGCGATTTCCTCGGTGACGAACAACGCGCCGGCGTTCTCGATGAGCAGATCGACCGTGTCGTAGATCGTGCCGCCGGAGGTATTCTCGACCGGCACCACCGCGAGCGCGGACGGGTCACCGAGCAGGAAGTCGAAGATCGCGCCGATACTCGGGCAGGCAACGAGCGGTCCGTCCGCCCGGAAGCGCCTGCGCGCGACGAGATGCGAGAACGTGCCGACGGGTCCCAAATACGCGACTGGTGCCATCCCGCATCCTGATCGGAACCCCCTCCCCGCGCGCAATCTTAAATGCCCGCCTTCTTCCTCGATTTCGCCCGGTCGATCCGCCAGCCTCACGCCCATGCTGCTCACCTGGCTGACCAAATACCGCGATTTCGGACTCCTCCTTCTGCGCGTGGGACTCGGCGCGATGTTTGTCTTCGTGCATGGCTGGCCGAAGCTGAAGGCCGGCCCGGAAACGTGGAAAACCGTTGGCGCGGCGATGAAGAATCTTGGCATCCACTTCGCGCCGGAAATGTGGGGCCTGCTCGCGGCCCTCTCGGAATTCGGCGGCGGCATCCTCCTCATCCTCGGCCTGCTCTTCCGCCCGGCCTGCGGCGCCCTGGCCTTCACGATGGCCGTCGCAGCCACGCTGCTCTACAAGCCGGCCGGGTCGCTCTCCGCCGCATCGCAGCCGGTCGAACTCGGCATCGTCTTTCTCGCGCTGCTGCTCATCGGACCGGGCCGCTACAGTCTCGATAAAAGCTGACCGCGGTGACCGGGCAGAGCATCCTTCCGATTCTGCTCGTCGCCACGGTCGCGCTGGCAGTCGCCGCCATCGTCATCGCCACGTGGCAAATGGAGCGCAAGCGCGTCGAGGCCATCGCGGGGATCGCCTCCCGCCTGGGTCTGGACTTTCTTCCCGCACGCGATCCCGAACTCGCGCGCCGTTACGAGAGCCTGCACGGCCTGCGCGAAGGCGACGCCCGCTATGCCTTCAACGTCCTCACTGGCGGCCTCGGCGGCCGGGGCGTCACCGCCTTCGACTTTCACTACGAAACGCACTCGACCGACTCCAAGGGCAATTCCCAGACACAAAATCACCACCGCCACGTCGTTTTGCTGCATCTGGAACGCACGTTTCCCGACCTGGTCATCGCTCCCGAGGGCTTGTTCTCAAAGATCGCGCAGGCATTCGGCTACGACGACATCGACTTCGAGTCCCACGAATTCTCGCGGAGGTATTGCGTGCGCTCCCGCGACAGGCGCTTCGCCTACGATTTTTGCAATCCGGCGATGATCGAGCTCCTTCTCGCGCAAGCCGGAGCGAACCTCGAAGTCGCAAACACCACGCTCGCATTCGTGCATGAAGGAACCATGATCCCCGCTCAGATCGAGCCGAACCTCGCATTCGCGTGCGCCGTTCGCGACCGCCTGCCCGCCTACCTCTTCGCCGCCTGAAATGGAAGGCCTCGTCTATATTCCCATCCTTTTCGTCGCGATCGCGCCCGCGCTTTACGCGATGGTTCAATACAACGCCCTCGTCAGCCTGCGGAACCACATCCGCGAATCCTGGAGCGACATCGACACCGAGCTCAAACGCCGGTACGACCTCATTCCGCGGCTGGTCGAGGTCGCGCGCGCCTACGCCGCGCACGAGCGCCAGATCTTCGAGCGCGTCATCGCCCTCCGCGACCGCTGCGCGGCAAACCAGGGTCCCGTCAGTTCGCAGGTCGGCGACGAAACGGAACTCGTTCGCAGCCTGCAATCCTTTCTCGCGACGGTCGAGGCCTATCCGGAACTCAAGGCCAACGCACAATTCCGGAGCCTCCACGCCGAATTGGTGAACACGGAGGATCGCATCCAGGCCGCGCGCCGATTCTACAACGGCAACGTCCGCGACTACTCGAACAAGCGCGAATCCTTCCCCGGCTCGATCGTCGCGAGCCTGTTCAGCTTCGCGCCGGCGGCCCTCTTCAGCGTCGAACCGGCTGTCCGCGAGGGCCCTTCCGTTCAGCTATGAATCAACTCCCACCGCGGAATTCAGCCGTCAGCGCGACAAGCGCATTGACCGTGATTTCCTCGAGGCTGGCCACGGCCAGCTCCGCGAGCGGTTTCAATACCACCAGCGCATTCGTCGTCGCGACGGCCACGCATTGCATTCCGCCCGCGTGCGCCGCCTCGATCCCCACCAGCGCGTCCTCGAAGACCACGCAGCGTCCCGGCGGCAGGCCGATCCGTTCCGCGGCTGCGACGAACACATCGGGCGCAGGCTTGCCATGGACCACGTCCTCCGCCGAAACGACCGCGCTGAAAAACGGCCTCAACCCCGTCGCATCGAAAATCGTCTCGATGTTTTCCCGACGCGTCGAGGACCCCACCGCGCAGGGCACGCCCGCGCCCCGCAGCGCCTCGAGCAAACGGCGCGCGCCCGGCAGGACCGTCACCCCCTCGCGCAGCACCAGCCCGCGATACAGCTCCTCCTTGCGCAGGCCCAGCCGCCTCACTGCGTCCGCCTCCGTGGCCCAGCCGAGGTCGGGGATGATCGCTTCGTTCTTCTTTCCGAAACCCCGCTTGAAATGCCCCGCGGGCAGCGGGAGATTGCGCTCCGAAGCCAGCAACTCCCACGACCGCTCGTGCTGCGCGGAAGAATCGACGATCACCCCGTCCCAATCAAAAATCGCTCCGAATTTCGCCATCCCGCCATTAAACGAACCCTGAACGTCCGACCCAGCACAAAGCGCGCGCTGCCCGCCGCCGGCTTCGCGCTCGCCGCCATCATGACAGCCACCCCGGCCTTTCCCTCGGAGCTTCCCCGCCACGTCGTGCTCGTGCATGGCATCTGGGACACCGCCCGAACCCTGGGGAAATTGGATGCCGCCCTCCGCAAGGCCGGTCTCGATACCACGGTCGTCACGCTCAGTCCGAACGATGGCCGCGTCGGCCTCGATGCGCTCGCCGCGCAGGTCCGCGATCAAATCGACGCCCGCATTCCGGAGCATGAACGTTTCTCCCTCGTGGGGTTCAGCATGGGCGGGCTGGTCGCGCGCTCCTACCTCCGCCAATTCGGCGAACCGCGTCGGCTGGCCGCATTCATCAGCATCTCGACCCCGCACCGCGGCACGTGGATGGCGTGGCTGCTCGGCAATGCCGGCGCCCGCGACATGCGGCCAGGCAGCCCCTTTCTCGCCGCCGTGGATGCCGACGCGGTCCGCTACCAGGCCGCAAGCTGGATCACCATCCGCACACCGCTCGATCTCATCATCCTTCCCTCGGGCAGCTCCACGCTGCCGTGGGCGCGTAACGATTCCATCCCCGTGCCAATGCACCCGCTCATGGTGTGGGACGTCCGCGTGATCCGGCTCGTCCTGCACGAATTGACCGCCACCCCCTAGCTGCCGCGGCCGGCCGGTTTTCTCGATTTCCCCATTCCCACATTCTCCCCCGCCCCCGCCCAAATTCCAACTTCCCACGCGCCCGCGCGCCCGCTAATTCAAGCCTCGTGGAAATCCGTAAGACCGAGGAAAGTGGCGCGCGCATCCTCCAGATCGAGGGGGAAATCGATCTCCACGCGTCGCCGGCCCTGCGCGCCGAGCTGCATCAGCTCGTCGAGGAAAAAACACCCGCCGTCCTCGTGGACTTCACCGGCGTCCAATACATCGACTCCTCCGGCCTCGCGACGCTCATCGAATACGTCCGCGACAGCAAGCCCTTCGCCGGCAGGATCGCCCTCTTCGGCCTCCAGCCCAAAGTCAAAATGGTCTTCGAACTCGTGCGCTTGAACGAACTGTTCACCATCGCCGACTCGAAGGACTCCGCGCTCGCCGCCCTGGGCGCGGCCTGATTCCCTGCCCGGCGTGCGAGACTACCTCAGCCTCAACGCGCAGATTCTCTACTGGCTGCTGGTCGCGCCGTTCCGCGGCCGTCCCGTCAACCCTGCCCACGTCTTCGAGCAAATGGTCCGCATCGGCGTGCAGGCATTTCCCATGACCGCACTCACCTCGCTCAGCATCGGCATCACCCTCGCCATGCAGGGCGCGCAGGAACTCGCCCGCATGGGCGCCACCAGTTACGTGCCCGACCTCGTCGCCATGTCGCTCCTCCGCGAGCTCGGCCCCCTGCTCGTCGGCGTCGTCGTCATCGGCCGCAGCGGCTCCGCCATCACCGCCGAGCTGGGCACCATGAAAGTCTCCGAGGAAATCGAGGCCCTCGAAGTCATGGCCATCAATCCCGTGCGCTTCCTCGTCGTCCCGCGCTTCGTCGCCATGATGGTCATGCTGCCGGCCCTCACCGTCCTCGGCAGCTACATCGGCATGACCGGCGGCTGGGCCATCTGCCACTTCTCGCTCGACATGCAAACGTCCGCCTACATTCGCCGCGTCGTCGAGAGCTCCCATCCGATGGACCTCTACAGCGGCACCGTGAAGAGCTTCGTCTTCGCGTGGCTCATCGGCACCATCGCCTGCGGCTACGGCCTTCACGTCAAGGGCGGCGCCGAGGGCGTCGGCCGCTCCACCACGAACTCCGTCGTCGTCTGCATCCTCACGATGCTCATCGCCAACGCCCTCCTCACCGCCGCGTTTTTCTTCTCGGAAGCATAGGTCCGCCGCACCGCAAACCGACGAATACCCTGTCAAACTCGACGAATTTCGCCGCTCGTTCCGAGATTCCCAGCCACATGTTCAACTCACGATAGTTTGGCAAATAAACTCCTTGCCAGAGTCAGAAAATTCCCGAACTCTCCCCAAAAGTTACCGGTAAATGAGGTAGTTTGTAAGGTCGTTCGCCGGTTTTTCACGGGCAAAAGCGAAATCAGAACCCAAGAACACGGCCATGCCCGACTCCGCCTCTCTCGCGCCCGGCGCCACCGAGCCCGACTGCCCGCCGAGCCGTGGCTATTTCAAACCGACCCGGCTGAACGACATCGACGAGACAACCCCGCCTTCCGCGACGCGACGGCCCGCGCCCGGCTTCGACCCGCAACGCCGCCAAGCGGCCTGACTCAACTCCAACCAGCCTACCGAGAACATCCTCGCCCAGCGCATACGAGAAAACCGCACAATGGAAAGTAAACGATTTTTTTATCACGATGGCATGAAGGGGGAGCCCGTCGGGCCGAAAACCCAAGAAGAACTCGCGGCGCTCAGTCTGCGCGGCTTGATCATTGCCAGCACGCCCATCATCGAAGAAGGCGGCTCGTCATGGACCTCCTACGGAAGGCTCTTTCCCGACCAATCACCGCCCGCACCGCAACCGGCACCGAGGATTTCGGCGCCTCCCGCCGAACGCACCCCCAAGCAGCTATATCTCGATCGGATTCGCGCCGAATCCGCCTATCCGACCTTTCGTTCGTTCGTCAACGTGATCGCCCGGATCTTCTACCTGATCGGCGGCCTCCTGCTCGCGGGCGGCCTTATCTGCATCCTCGCTGGCCTCGGCGGGACCCTTGGCAACTCCGGGCCGCTTGCTCTCGTTTCATTCGTCCCGGCCTTTTTGTTCGTGCTCGCGGGAACGATATGGATTCTCTTCGGGAAGATCATTAAGGAATCGTCGCTCATGCTGGCTGACGCCGCCGATAGCCTTACCGAGCAAGCCAGCCGCTCGTCCTAGCCGGACAGCGCCCCCCCTCGCAGGCGCCCTCCAAACTCATGCTCGACGAAGAATCTACCGCCTCGGACGATGCCCCGCGAGATTGGCATCCCCCAGCTCTGCCCTCGGGGCCACACCCCGGCTGGGTTCCGCCGATCCCGCCGATCCCGCCGATTGAAGCCACGGAATCGAGTCCTGCGCCAGAGCCCCCTCGGCGTCCCCGCCCCTTCCCTGCGCCGTGGATTCCGCCCGCCCTCGCTCGCCCCAAATCGCTTGCCGCGCCCCGCGTCCCTTTCCCTCGACCGCGTATTTCCCGTTGGCATGTCTTTCTGATTGCCGCCCTTGGTCTGATCGCCGCCACCTGGGTCTGGGGACCATTGCTCGTCGCCGAAATCTTTGCGCGCAAGCCCTCTGTGGACTGGGTACACCGTCTCGCGCTGCAAAAGCTTTCCTCCTCCCTGCCCTACGGCGCCGAAACTGACCTCGCGATAACAACCGTCCGCATCGCCCGCATCGCCGCCGGGATGGCGGAGGTCGCCGTGGCTGGCCGCCTGACCTTGCGCGAACCGCTCTACGAGATCGTCACCGGCCCCAACCGCGACATCCTGGCCACCGCCGGCACCTCGGCCCGCGCATACGATCAGGCTCTCAAGCGCTACTGGGCGCTGCGGCCCGCGCCCGATTGGCCGCCGCCGGATCTTTCGACTTTTTCGTTTCTGCGAAAAACCGCCGATGCCGGCGCGGAAACCCAGTTCGAAACAAATTTTGAAGTCACCCGCGATGGCTTCCATTGGACCATCGATTCCTCCGTCCCGATCCGATTTTCCTTCGATCCTGGCCTGATCGGCAAAGCGCGTGGCAAATTTGGCGGCGTGGCGCCCGTTGAGGACAGCGCCGGCTCGGAGCGGGTGCGAACGATGGTCGCAAAGATGGATGGATTCTGCTCGGCCGTAGCTCGCGAAGAGGCTCGCCAGTCTTCGGCCACGGGAAGGAGTGTCTCCAGCGGAAACACTCCCGCCGGCAGGAGTTCAGGCGAAGATGCCGAGCGACAGATCCGCGCGCTGGTCGCAAGTTTTCTCGATGTCTGCGGCGCCAACGACCCCGGGCGCACAGTCGCGTTCTACGCCCCCGAGGTCGATTACTTTGACAACGGACGGGTGAATCACGACTTCATTCTGATCGACGTGGCAAAGTACCAGCAGCGCTGGCCCGTGCGGCGCGACACCCTGGAGGGCGAAATCGAAGTGAGCCCCTTGAGGGACTCGCAAAAATGGCTCGCGAAGTTCAATAGCTCGTTCTCCGTCCAGAGCGCCGAACGCGGAGAGTGGATCAAAGGGCTCTTCGCCCTCACCCTCGAAATCGAAATCGACGGCGACCAACCGCTAATCACAACCATCAGCGAGCGGGTGATCCGCCGCGAAAAAGGCCGCCTCAATGTTCCGGAGAACCGTCAAACCACCCACCCGCGCGCCGGGGCTTCAGACTCGCTGCGAGATCGTACCCGCGCCCTGGACAACCTCTAAGCCATCCCATTTCGCGTGCATCCTCCGAAAATTCTCACAGCCGTGCTGGCCGCCGTCGCCCTCACCTCCTGCATGACACCCGACCCGATGTTTCTCGAAAACGCGGGCCGCGTCCAAAACGCCAACTACCCGCCCAACAAAATCGTCGGCACATGGGTGCACTTCAGCGTCAATCCCGTCCAAAGCGACACGCTGGCGATGGAGCACAAGTTGTATCTGGAGATTCTCCCGCGCGGCCGGGGGAAGGTGCAGGAACTTGCGAGCAACGTCGCCGATGGCAGCCGCCTCGTCGTTGAGGCGCCGCTCACATGGAGCTACGAGGGGCGAAATCTCTGGCAGGTCACGCTGCCGCCGGCCTCGGCCTACCAGGTGATCGAGAACGACCAGGTGAGGCATGTGTCTGGAAACGGCGGCGGCGCGTCTCGCATCCCGCTGCGCTATTACGAGGGCAATCTCTACGACTTCGACGAGAAGCAGGTGTTCGTGCCCGCCAACCAGCGCAGCGTGTCGGCGCTCACCGGGCGCATGCGCCAGGCGACCCCGGTGCTGCGCTTGAACACGACGCAATAACCGCCGCGCCGAAATTTGCAGGCTTGAAGGCGCGGCCTTAACTCCGCTCAATTCTCCACCACCGTGAGCGTCCCCGTCATCGAAGTCCGCGACCTCGCCCGTAAATTCGGCGATCGCACCGTGCTGAACGGCATCTCGTTTACGGTCGAAAAAGGCGACACCTTGATCATCATGGGCGGCAGCGGCTGCGGCAAGAGCACCCTCCTGCGCCACATCATCGGCTCGATGCGGCCGACCAGCGGCTCCATCAAAATCTACGGCGAGGAAGTCACCGCCATGAGCCCCGCCGCGCTCGACAAGCTGCGCCTGCGCTTCGGCATGAATTTCCAGTTCGGCGCGCTTCTCCAGTCCCTCACAGTCGGACAGAACGTCGCCCTCCCCCTGCTCGAAAACAGCCGCGTCTCCCCCGATATCGTGGACCTCGTCGTCAAGCTGAAGCTCGAACTCGTCGGCCTCACCGGCTTCGAGCACCTCAAGCCCGCCGAAATCAGCGGCGGCATGCGCAAGCGCGTCGGCCTCGCCCGCGCCGTCGCCCTCGATCCCGAACTCCTCTTCAGCGACGAGCCCACCAGCGGCCTCGACCCCATCATGACCGCCGTCATCGACCAGCTCACCCTCGACCTCACCCGCAAGCTCGACATGACTGCCGTCGTCGTCACCCACGACATGGTCAGCGCCTTCCGCATCGGCACGAAGATGATCATGCTCGGCACAGGGAAAATGCAGGGCAAGATCATCGCGATGGGCACGCCCGACGAGATTCGCAAGAGCGACAGCCCCGAAGTCCAGCAGTTCATCAACGGCCAGCCCGACGGCCCCATCCCCCTCAAACTCGCCAGGGAGGACTACCTCGAACGCCTCCTCGGCCAGCCGCGCCCGGAGGATTTGTGAATTCGACCCGCCCGCGAATTATATCCGTGCCATCCGCGCCGTCCGCGGTGCAAATTTCGCCGCATTGATTCCATGAAGAAACTCGGAGACTGGGCCATCGCCCTCACGGTCGTCGCCTGCAGCGCGGCGCTCTTTCTCGCCCTCGCCTTCGCGCTTCAGGGAAATCCGTTCAACCGCCCAAGCCGCACCCTGCGCGTCCAGTTCCCCGATATCACCGGCATCCAGGCCAGCTCGCTCGTTAAATACGCCGGCGCCACCGCCGGCACCGTCCACAGCGTCCGCATGCTCACCCCGGCGGAACGCGTCGCCACCGGCAACCCCGCGAACGCCGTCGAAATCACCCTCTCGATCAACAACAACGTCCCTCCTCTCAGCACCGGCCTCATTGCCAGCGTCGCCTCCGACACCCTGCTCAGCGACAAATTCGTGCTCCTCGACGGCGGCGATCCCAAGGCCCCCGACCTCGCGAACGGAACCCTCATCGCCAGCGTCGCCCCCGTCACCTTCGATGCCCTCCTCCGCGACCTCAGCGGCGCGCTTGCCAGAATCCGCCAGCTCCTCGGCGGCGGTGCCAGTCCGCTCGAAGGCATCCTTCCAAAGATCGACCGCCTCCTTGCGGATCTCGACGAAACCGCCGCCCAGGCCCGGACGCTCATCGGCAACGGCAATGGATTGATCGATCATGCGAATGGCCTCGTGAAAAACGGCGATGGCCTTGTCGCAAACGCCGACGGCCTCGTGAACAGCGGCCGCACGCTCATCGACTCGAACAAGGATGCCATCCAGCGCACGATCCGCCAGCTCGCCGCCACCGCCGATTCGCTCGATGCGATGGCCCGGCGCGTCAACAATCTCGTGCGGGACAACGAGCCCAACATCGGCTCGATCACGAAGGAAGCGAAGGAAGCCATGATCGAGTTGAGGGCCGCCGCCATCTCCGCGCGCGCGCTCGGCGACCAGCTCCGCGCCCGCCCGCAATCCGTGCTCTGGGGCCCGGGCCGGCCGCCGAGAACCGGAAACTGAGCCCCACTGGAATCGCCGGTCGCTCCCCGCAGTTGCCATGGCGGCGGATTCTGCCACGATCCATCCATGTCGAAAGCCCTGCCAGCCAGACCGCGCCTCACCACGAAGGTGAAGAATGCCTTCGCCCTGGTCGTGAGCCGCTACAATGGGGAGTTCACCTCCGCGCTCGAGCGCGAGGCCCGCGCGGAACTCCTCGCCATCGACCCCGTCGCGACCGTCGAGACCTTCGAGGCTCCGGGCTCCTTCGAAATCCCGCTCATCGTGAAGCTGCTCGCCGAGCGGCGGCAATACCATGCCCTGCTCGCGCTCGGCGTGATCCTCGAGGGCGAGACCGCCCATGCCGACCTCATCGCCGCAGCCATCACGAACTCCCTGCAACAGATCGCCCTCAACCATCGCGTGCCCGTCATTCACGAGGTCCTCCTCGTTGCCAGCGAGGAGCAGGCCCGCGCCCGCTGCCTGGAGCCGGCGCTCAACCGCGGCCGCGAGGCCGCCCGCTCCGCAGTCGCCGCCGCGCAGACCGTGCAGGCAATCATGACCGCGTAGAATGCGCGGGTCGCAACTCGGGATTGGTGCCCCGCCAAACCGCTGCTAGGTTTCCCAATCACGATTCACAAGTCACCCGTCACCAATCACCACCATGGGAGTCCGTAGAGAAGGCCGCGAAGCGGCTGTCCAATTTTTATATCAGCGCGATCTCAATCCCTCCTCCGAGCTCGCCGACCTGAACGTGTTTTACAAGATGCGCGGCCTCAGCCCGAGCGCCCGCCGATTCAGCGATGCCCTCGTGCCCGGCGTCCTCGCCAGCCAGGAGGCCATCGACGCCCTCATCCGTGAGCACGCGGAGAACTACGAGCTGCATCGCCTCTCCGCCGTGGACCGCAACATCCTGCGGCTCGCCATTTACGAAATGCTGCACTGCCCCGAGGTCCCGCCGGTCGTCTCGATCAACGAAGCCATCGAGATCGCCAAAAAATACAGCACCGACGAATCGGGCCGTTTCGTGAACGGCGTGCTCGACCGCATCCGCTCGAAGCTCCCCCGCCCCGCCCGCACCGCGCAGACGGCCGCGACCGGCTCGTGATCGGCGGCTGACCAGCCTCGACCCTCGCCCGTTCACCGCCACATGGCCCTCGGCTTTTTCAAATCCCTCGTCGATAAATTCACGGGCAGGCCCGTCGATTGGGACGAACTCGAGGAGAGCCTCATCCGCGCCGATCTCGGCGTGCCCATGACGCTGCGCATCCTCGAGGCTCTGCGCGCGCGCGGCGGCGAACTCACCGCCCGCACGGTCGTCGAAGTCGCGCGGAACGAAATCCTGCAAGTGCTTCCCATCGGTTCGCCGCCTATCCGCCCGTTGCCGAATCGACCCAAGGCCATCCTCCTCGTCGGCGTGAACGGCACGGGCAAGACCACCTCCGCCGCGAAGCTCGCGCACGCGCTCGTGCGCGACCGCCACACCGCCCTCCTCGTCGCCGCCGACACGTTCCGCGCCGCCGCCATCGAGCAACTCGGCGTCTGGGGAGAGCGCATCGGAGTCGAGGTCGCGAAGGGCCAATACAACGGCGACTCCGCCGCGCTTTGCTACGACGCCTACGCCAGCGCGCACCGGCGCAACATCGAGTTCCTCATCTGCGACACCGCCGGCCGCCTGCACACGAAAAGCAACCTCATGCAGGAGCTGTCGAAAGTCGTCCGCACTCTCGCGAAGCACGATCCCGAGGCGCCCCACGAGAAACTGCTCGTCGTCGATGCCACCACCGGCGCGAATGCGCTCGTGCAGGCGAAACAGTTCCACGAGACGGTCGGGCTCACCGGCATCATCGTCACGAAGCTCGATGGCAGTGGCAGGGGCGGCGTGGTCGTCGCGATCCAGAACGAACTCGGCCTCACCCCGCGCTACGTCGGCTCGGGCGAGAAGCTCGAGGACTTCGCCCCCTTCGACCGCGAGGATTTCGTCGAAAGGATGCTCTAGGAATCGCGGACGCAGGGATCCGGCAGGCGCCTCGTTTGCAAATTCCTGTTTTCCAGATTCAAGAAATTCCTGTTTTCCTAGTCCGATGCCCGAGTTCTTGCAAAAAGGCGGCCCCCTCATGTGGCTGCTGCTCCTGTGCAGCGTTGTCGCCGTGGCCGTGTTCCTCGAGCGCGCCTTCTATCTGCGCCGCGCCACGATCCGCGTGGGCGAACTCCTGCGCGGACTCTCGAACCTGCTCGCGCTGGGCAACGTCGCCGAGGCCGCCCAGGAATGCGCCTCCACCCCGGGACCCGCCGCCCGCGTGATGCACGCCGTGCTGCTCCGGCACGATGCGCCGCGCGCCGAACTGCGCGAAATCGCGCAGGATGCCGGCCAGCTCGAGGTGCCCCGCCTGGAACGCAATCTCGGCCTCCTCGTCGCCATCATCCACCTCGCCCCGCTCATCGGCCTGCTGGGCACGGTCGCCGGCCTCATCGACGCCTTCACCGCGATCAGCGCCCAGGGCGGCTACGCCACCGCCACCGACATCGGCGCGGGCGTCTATCAAAGCCTGCTCACCACCGCCGGCGGCCTCGCCATCTGCATCCCCACCCTGCTGGCCTATCAATACCTCTCCACCCGCGTAAACAGCCTCATTCATGACATGGAGCGCGCAGGCATCGAGATCGTCAACCTGCTCGCCGACCTCCGCCGCGCGATCCCTGCGGATGGCGCAGCGCCCGGCGAGCCATGAAACTCCACCGCACCCTCAATCCCGGCTTCGGTCCGCTGCTCTTCGTGCCGTTCGCCAATGTCGCCGCCGTGCTGCTCATCTTCTTCCTGCTATCCGGAGGCTTCCTGCTGCAGCCCGGCGTCGCGGTGAAGGTGCCCGACTCTCCGTTCCTGCTCGCGCCGCAGCGCGACCCTCGCGTGGCAAGCATCACCGGCGATCCCGTCCCGGCCATTTATTTCGACAACCGCCGCATCGACGCCCGGGAGCTCGGCGTCCGGCTCGCCGCGGTCGAGGGCAACGCGCGCACCCTCATCATCAAGGCCGACCGCCGCGCGCCTGTCGATCTGCTCGTGCAGGTCGTCAATGCCGCCGTCTCGCACGGCTTCTCGGTCGTGCTGGCCACGGGGCAGGAGCCATGACTTCCGTCGATCCCGGAGACCGCCTGCGATTGCTGTTCGATTGGGCGCACGACGGCGGCCGGCGGCTCGCGCTCTGGATCCTCGTCGCCATCGTGCTGCACGCCGGCGCGTATCTGCTTTTCCGCATCGAGTATCCGCGTCCCGAGCCCGCGCGCATTTCCGACGCCCCGCTCTACGTGCTGCTGCCCGGCTCGCCGGAGGCCATGCGGCTGGCTCCCTTCCTCGCCTCCGCGGACCCCGCGCTCCTGTCGCCCGAACGCGCCGACCGGCTCATCCTCCCGACTCCGGCCATCCCCGCCTACAAGCCGAGCTTCGCCGCGACGACGCCGGAACTCGCCCCGCTCCCCGATCCGCAGCCGCGCGTTCTGCCGCCGCTGCTGCGCGACTTCGGGCCGGTCCCCATTGCCGACACACCCGCTCCTCATACGGCCCCGCCCTTCCCTGCGAGTGAAACCCAAATCGTCTTTTCCGACTCGCTGCGCAGCCGCGCGCCTCGCGAATGGCCGAAGGCGAAATTCACCACCCGGCCCGGCGACCAGCTCGCCCCCGCGCGATTTCTGCTCGCCGTGGCGCCCGACGGCCGCGTGCTGCACGTGCTCAAATCCCACGACACTCCGGGAGCGGACACCCCCGCGCTCGACGATGCCTCCTCGCGCCTGTTGATGCGGCTCCGCTTCCAGCGCGGAGGCGATTCGCAGGTCGCATGGGGCGCCGCGACATTTTACTGGGGACTGGACGTGAAACGGGAGGAGCCCCATTGATTCCCCTCACCCTCAGCCAGATCGTTGCCGCCTATGCGGCAGGGCCCGTCGTCGCGCTGCTGCTCCTCTCGCTCGGCGGCGCCTGGTCGCGCGCGCGTCGCGCGAGCCGTGCCCGCCGGCGCCGGATTCAATGCGCGCACTGCGGCACGATCTACGAAAACTTCAGCCCCGAGCCGCTGCCCCGCTGCCCGAATTGCGTGCAGCCCAACGAGCGCACGGCTCCCTCCTCCGTTTAAATGCGACACGGCACCGGATCGAATGCGTCTCCGCCGCCGATTTTACCATTCGCGGGAAGTTTGTGGTTGCCAGAGGGCTTTGCCAGCCGGTTGACTTGAGTTTTCCCTTGAAGGCCATTCGTTAAAGCATGAGCGAGCGCAGAGTCGTAATCACCGGTATTGGAGTCGTCACGCCCATCGGCCTGGACACAGCCACCTTTTGGCAAAATCTCACCCACGGGGTAAGCGGCATCAGCCGTTTCGACGCGTTCGATTCGACGGACTACGACTGCAAGATCGCCGGAGAGATCAAGGAATTCAGCCCGGCCAGCTATTTCAAGAATCCCAAATCGGCCAAGCGCACCGACCGCTTCACGCAATTCGCCATGGCGGGCGCGAAGATGGCCGTCGAGGATTCCGGTCTCGATCCCGCGAAGGTCGATCCCACCCGCGTCGGCGTGATGATCGGCTCCGGCATCGGCGGACTCTTCAGCATGGAGGAGGAGGCCAAGCGCCTGCAGGCCCGCGGTCCCTCCCGCGTTTCCCCGTTCACGATCGCGATGATGATCAGCAACATGGCCAGCGGCATCGTCTCGATGGAATACGGCTTCAGCGGGCCGAACATGTGCATCGTCACCGCCTGCGCCACCGCGAACAACTCGCTCGGCGAGGCCTGGCGCATCATTAAATTCGACGACGCCGACTGCTTTATCGCCGGCGGCTGCGAGGCGACGATCACCCCGCTCGGCATCTCCGGCTTCGCCGCGATGAAGGCCCTGAGCTGCCGCAACGACGAGCCGCACAAGGCCTGCCGCCCCTTCGACCGGGATCGCGACGGCTTCATCATGGGCGAAGGCGCCGGCATCCTCGTGCTCGAGGAACTCGAGCACGCGAAGCGCCGCGGCGCGCCCATCTACTGCGAGCTCTCCGGCTACGGCGCCACGGCCGACGCGTTTCACATGACCGCCCCGCTGCCCGATGGCGAGGGCGCCGCGCGCGCGATGAAGATCGCCATGCGCCACGCCGGCGTGAATCCCTCGGAGGTCGATTACATCAACGCCCACGCGACCTCGACGCCCATCGGCGACATTTGCGAGACGAAAGCCATCAAGACCGCCCTCGGCGACTCGGCAAAAACGACCGCCGTGAGTTCGAGCAAATCCATGACCGGCCACCTGCTCGGCGCGGCCGGCGGCGTGGAGATGGCCGCCTGCGCGCTCGCGATCCGGGACGGCATCATCCCGCCCACGATCAACCTCGAAAACCCCGACCCCGCGTGCGACCTCGACTACGTGCCGAACACGGCGCGGGAGAAAAAAGTGCGCGTCGCGCTCAACAACTCCTTCGGGTTCGGCGGCCACAACGCGACGCTCATCGCGAAGGAATTCACCGGCTAGCGAACGGCCGATTTTTCCTCGCGCGTCTCGCGACCCGGCGGCTACGGTTTCCCCCATGTGCGCCTACCAGCCGTCCCCCTCCCGTTACGAATCGCTCCCCTACCGCCGCAGCGGGCGCAGCGGATTGAAATTGCCCGCGCTCTCGCTCGGGCTTTGGCAGAATTTCGGCGACAAGGCTTCTTTCGACAATAGCCAGGCGATGGTCCGCCGGGCCTTCGATCTCGGCATCACGCATTTCGACCTCGCGAACAACTACGGGCCGCCACCCGGTTCGGCGGAGAAAACCTTCGGCCGCATCCTGCGCGAGGATTTCTCCGCGCACCGCGACGAACTTATCATCTCCACGAAGGCGGGCTACACCATGTGGGACGGCCCCTACGGCGACTGGGGCTCGCGGAAGTATTTGCTCTCCAGCCTGGACCAGAGCCTCGCCCGCATGGGGCTCGATTACGTCGATATCTTCTACCACCACCGGCCCGACCCGGAGACTCCGCTCGAAGAATCGCTCACCGCACTGGTCGATGCCGTCCGCATGGGCAAGGCGCTCTACGCGGGCGTGTCGAACTACGACGCACCCCGCACCGCCGCAGCCGCGCAATTCCTCCGCGCCGCCGGCGTGCCGCTCCTCATCCACCAGCCGCTCTACAACCTCCTCGACCGCAGGCCGGAAACCGGCGGCCTGCTCGATGCGCTCGATGCAGAAGGCGCCGGCTGCATCGCCTTCTGCCCCCTCGCACAGGGCATGCTGACGAGCCGCTATCTCGGAGGCAACATCCCTGCCGGCTCCCGCGCCGACGGCAACTCCGAATGGTTCACGCGCGACCGCGTCACGGAAAAAAACGTAGCCATCGCCCGGGGGTTGAATGCCATCGCCGAAGCGCGCGACCAGACGCTCGCGCAATTGGCCCTCGCCTGGATCCTGCGCCGGCCGACCGTCACCTCCGCGCTGATCGGCGCGAGCCG
Source organism: Terrimicrobiaceae bacterium (assembly GCA_028713285.1). Classification (GTDB taxonomy): domain Bacteria; phylum Verrucomicrobiota; class Verrucomicrobiia; order Chthoniobacterales; family JAATET01; genus JAATET01. Next base: position 2,641 of record JAQTOP010000040.1, on the reverse strand, counting down.
CACCGCGCAGATCGAAGAGAACGTCGCCGCGCTCGCGCATCCGGATTTTTCCGAAGCGGAACTCGCCGCCATCGACGCCGCATGCGCCCCGCCGGAAGCGCGTTGAACGAACGCCGGCGTTGCGCACGCGAATGGATCGCCGTCCCATTCACGCCCCCTCACTCCTCCACCGGTCTCGACCGGCGCATCCTACCGCTTGCAGTCAATATCCTGACGATCCCTGGAAGAGGAAAAGGCAGGGTCGTCGCGCTACGACGACGGAGCCCCACCCCCATCTGGTATAAATATCCGGACGTTCGATCCACGGATTTCCGCGGATTCAACTACGGGAGCGCGGGCATCCTGCCCGCTCTTTCCGGCATCCCTGCCGGAAAACCCGTCCTTAACTTAGCTGGCGAAACAGCCAGCTTCCCTGAACTTCAATCCAGCCAAAAAAACGCTCCCCCATTGCAACAATATCGCCCTGATCCTGTTCCATAGCACGCGCAGGTCGCGGGTCTAACTTGGTTTCATAAGGAACGCTCCGGTGAAAAATCCCGCGCGAGTGTTTCGCTGGTTGCCAAGGACAGCGGTGGAATTTGGTGACCACCGGAGCGTGGGAACGCTCGGGGGAGACTGCCGCGGGCAGCCCGAAGGGCAAGACGAGCGGGCGCGAGCGAGTCAATCCGGCCGCTGACTCGTCGAGTTGATAATCGAACGCTGTTCCGCACTCGTTGCCGACCGTTAGTAGCAAGAAGCTTGCTCGTGTGTTCAATCTTCGCCGGCACCGCCCCTGCTATGGTTGGGATTGTCTTCGCTTTGTCATTTGGACCGAAAACTTCTCAGGCGTTAAACGCGCAACTGTTAAATTCTTGTAACACACCGCAATAGTTCTGTCCGGCCATAGTCCCGGCTTCTCAAACGCAACAATTTCCGAGGTTAAATCCCGCTGAATCACATAATCAGCCCATCTATCGAGAAGGCTCTTATCAACTAAATAGTTGACCGGTTTTTGACTTTGATTCGGAGCATAAAATGCCCGCAGATAATCGAGCTTATCTTGAGGAACCAAGTCACTTAATTTCGCAGGCAACTCTCCATCGTGCGCACGTCTATAGGAAAGAACCAACTGCGACACATCCCGAAGCTGTAAGTCACTTTGATGCTGCTTAATTTGAATTCTCGAAAGCCCATGCCCGGCAGGAACTAAAAAACTAGCAATGACAAGGAGGCACACTACACCAAAGATCGTATACCAAATATTGAACTTGGAAAGAAAAGCCATTTTTAGGTGATTTAGTTGAATCTCCCTCCCATTGCAGGAATCTTCTCCTCCTCCCTTGTGTCAATAGTGAGGACTGACACTGTGGACTATTTCCTTGTGTCAATAGTGAGGACTGACACTTGGGACTCATTTGACTTCATTTTTTTATTGAAAAGGTAAATCCTAACTTCTTCAATTAAATTATTACTTCCTATGACTATAAGCATAGTAGGAAACAAAGTGCTAACTGCTGAATAAAAACCGACTTTATTCGCCATAAGCAGCCATAATGGAATGCCTACAAGTAAAGAAATGCAGGAAATAGTGATGTTTTTCCTGCGGTTTGCTCCTTCATTCATATAATTAACTTTAATCAGGAACGCAATGGTAAGTCCAGCCAGCCAATGCACCTACATAAAGACTAATTCCTCCCCACGCAGTCGCTGCCGGAGTCAAAGAGCGAACCAGTCCCGCTCCAAATAATCCAGCACCGCCCGCAAACCCTCCTGTCATTTCACCCGCAGCACTGCCTGCTTTACCATCGTCCCAATATAACTCCTTATGCTGGCCGCACGGACACTTTATCCCCAAATTTCCTCGCAAACCAAGTAAATCGGTTCCATTAAGCGGATTATTCCCCACATAACTGTAAAGATTTGGCCCTTCTGGCAGCATTTCCGCCATTTTGCCTGTGACGGATTCGATCGGATCGCGGGATTGCCATCGCCCTAAGTCCGCAGTATATCCCCGGTAGAGCGTCAATTCCAGCGCGCTCCGCCGGTGGTAAAAATGCCCCGTGTAGGCGAAATCCCAAGTCTGTTCGAACGAGAGCACCACGGTGCCATAGTTGTTCTGGATCGTCGTGACGTCCGCCGCGTTGATCACTCCGTCGCCATTCGCATCCGCCGTGAAGTTCGTCGCGTTGGCATACTGCCCGTAGAACTGCCTGATCGGCGTGATATCCGCGGCATTGACCGCCCCATCCTGGTTCAGGTCGCCGGCGAGCCTCGCGAAGCTCACCGTCACGTCCGAGGCCGTCCCTCCGCCCGCGGGCGTCACCCCGGTCAATGTCACCGCGACCGCCTGCCGGTCGGCCACCCCCGAGAGCGCCACCGTCACCGTGTTCCCGGTTGCGACCGGGATGCCCGAAATCGCCCCCACTCCCTCGGTGACCGCCGCGGCCGCTCCCCCGACCGACACCGCCTGGTCGAACGTCAGCACCAGCGTGCTCGCCCCGCCGGCAGGCAAAAAAGGGGTCACAGGCAAAAAAGGGGTCAGTCCTATAACATGCATGTTTCTCGAATCAGATTGCAAACGCGGGTCGGGTGTCCCATGACGAGATGCCGGGCGATCCACGCGTTGGTTGCCGTCGTCTGCGCCCGCAACTCCCGGGCAAGG
>JAQTOP010000039.1 GCA_028713285.1 Terrimicrobiaceae bacterium | reverse complement strand
GTTCTGACTTCACCCCCCGGCGGAGTCTGATAGAACGTCTGTCGCGATGACGCCGGCTGTCGTGTGGTTCTGACTTCACCCCCCGGCGGAGTCTGATAGAACACTCACAAAGTTGCGCGCCATCGCGTGTATGTTCTGACTTCACCCCCCGGCGGAGTCTGATAGAACATAACTCCTCTCATCCAGGCCAACCTCCTAGTTCTGACTTCACCCCCCGGCGGAGTCTGATAGAACTTCGCTTTGCCGCTTCTCCACCAAATCCAGGTTCTGACTTCACCCCCCGGCGGAGTCTGATAGAACTCCTCGCCTAACCTCATCAACTCACTCCGGGTTCTGACTTCACCCCCCGGCGGAGTCTGATAGAACGATGGGTGAAATAAACCCTGACTTCTCAAAGTTCTGACTTCACCCCCCGGCGGAGTCTGATAGAACCGAAAGTGTCAAATTGTGTAGCGTCCATTGGTTCTGACTTCACCCCCCGGCGGAGTCTGATAGAACTGCCGGAAACGCCGGAACTACCGGGTCTTTGTTCTGACTTCACCCCCCGGCGGAGTCTGATAGAACCTCGTTGGCTCCTATCAAGAAGCCGCACGGGTTCTGACTTCACCCCCCGGCGGAGTCTGATAGAACGCAGGACAAGCTGAATACCCAGAAGGAGTTGTTCTGACTTCACCCCCCGGCGGAGTCTGATAGAACCGGATTGACAGAAAACGCAGGAACAGAAACACTTCAAAGTATTCGAGAGTCCGCCGGGGGGTGAAGTCTCAACTAATTTAGCGCCATTCGGACCACTGCCTGGTCACGTCCGAATGGCGCTTCTTTTTTTCTCACTCCCAAAATTCCACCTGCTCCGGCATGGCCGGATCAACGGCCCGGCTGCCCTGTTTGTAATTCGGGCCGATGACCGTGATGCTGTTCCCCCATTGCTGATCCGTGATGAACATCAGCCGCACGTTCCCCGCCTCGGGCGTGACCGCCTGCACACGCGCGATGTGCGTATCCATCTGCTCGTAGCTCACGCAAGGCCGCGCGTAGATCGAGAACTGGATCATCACATATCCGCTATCCAGCAAATCCTTCCGAAACGCCGTCGCCATCTTCCGTTCGCGATCCGTGAGGACCGGCAGGTCGAACATCACGAGAATCCAGCCCATGCGATAGGGACTTTGTTTCACGCCGCCTCTGGCACCCAAAACGGCTCCGCAGACATCGCGCTGTAGCTGCGCGCCATCGAACTGGCCGAGGCATCAATGGCATCCATGAGCTTGAGCGAATACCGCTTGTGCTGCACCCGCATCTCGCGCAACTCCACGCCCACCTTCTTCGACCACGCCCTCATGCTCACGTCGGCCTCCCGCAAAAACTCCGCCAGCATCATATCCACGATGGGCCGGAACGGCTCCATGAGATCGTAAACGAGCGGGTCGGCCTTGTAGCGTGTCGTGTGTTTCACCCCGAGCGTCGGCGTGAGGCCATGCACCAGCAGGCTGCGATGGCACAACGCGGCGAGCACCGTGTAGCCATAATTCAGCATCTGGTTCGGCGCGGTATTCTCCCTGCGATCCCGGCTGGTCGCGGACCAGCCGATGGCCGGGAAATAGAGCTGCCAGTAACGCTTCGCGCAATTTCCCTCGTCAATGTGATTCGTCCGCAACGCGAGATCGAGATGCGGACTTTGCAACTCCCGCCGCGCGAGCACGCGGCGCTGATTGATCGTCTTGCCGCGCAGCAAATGCTGCCACAGCCGCTCGTTGAGCCGCTTTGGCCGCGAAACCTGATTGAGATACGCCCGCGCATCCACCACCCGCAGGAGCGGCGCGGTAATCCCGCACGGTTGATACGACTCGTTGCAGTGGAGAATGATACCGTTCGTTTCCAGCACCGACGAAACGAAGTTCGACGTAAGCGTGACGCCGTGCGCCGCGATGATGACAGCGCGCAAATCCTCATGCGGCAAACGCCGCTCCGATTTGTCCGCCGCCCGGCAAACAATGAACCCCCGCTCCTTCGCAAGCGTCGCGCCGTGCTGGAATACATGGAGGACGTGGAAGCTCATGGTGCCTCATTTCACACGAATCAAACCAGCACTCGCCCACACGTCGAGTTTCGCAACGACCCGCGTATTGTTGGCTAGGGTCATTTCAGCAAACTGAGTCTTGGTGACAATCGTCCGCAATGTGAGCCGACACGGTGGCAAAGCATGCTCTGCACGAACCCAACGCTTCTGCTTCGCTTCATTCTTGACGATTAAACTGTAGTTCTCCGCAGGGATTTCCTTCGTCGTTTGCACCGCGCAATCCGACTGGAAAAATCCATAGAACCGAGCCTGACCGCCCAGCGCCGCAATAGCTTTCCGCTCTCGCGCCACCGAGCCATGCGCGAAGACCGGGCGCACGCACAGCACCCCTTTTTCGTTCCAATAAATGATCTGCCCTTGATGGCTGCCGAGACCCTTGCGCCATGCACCCGTTCCGTCTTTCGACATTTCGCGGTATTCCGTCGGCTCGCCGACGTGAACGCTGATTCGCAAAACTCGCGGCCCCGGCGAACCGTCTCGCCGCCGCAATCGAAAGTCCGCACAAAACCGCTCCCACGCTGCCTCGTCCGGCTCGTATTCGAGCAAGTCGATGAGCGCCTGTGCGACCGCCGCATCCCGCACGCCCTTGATCTGCTTGCGGAGATAATCCACATCGAACTTCGTCTTGTCCGGCGCGATTGGTTTCATCGCCAGCTCTCGCAGCGGCACGCGCTGGACAATCTCCAAGCCTTCCTTTCCCCGCCGCGCCCCATAGATCGTCTTCGCGAGCGCCGCCTTTTCATAAGCCACGTTGCGCGGCATCACCTGATCAATTTCGCGTTGAAACAACGCTCGCGGATTTTTCTGGATCGCTTCCGGGAAGCGAAAGAAATGATCCTTCTTTTTGTCGCGCATCCACTGCGGAAGGAAATTGATCACCATCGCATCGAGCGCGTGGTGGCGGTCGTCGGCGCGATTCTTCTCGGCGGTCGATTCCCACTCGTCGAGATCGGTTGTTCCCGGCGGTGGCGGGTTGAGCAAGCTGTTCAGTTTATAGCGGCGGCGCACCCGTCCGGTCAGTCCGCCGGAAACAATCGTGACACGCTTCGTGCCCTCGGCGTCGTTACCGTTTTGCCAGCCGAAGTGCAGTGAAATGACCGTCTGCGCGAGTTTCGAAATCCATGCGGTCTCCGCCAGCGCGGTGTAACGCTGCACGAGTTCGGGTGCATCTTCGCGCAGGAGCAGTTGCACCTTCTTGTTGCGCAGCGTGGTCGCATACGTGCTGACGCGCTCGGCGTAGGCGTCCCATTCGCCACCCAGCCGCAACCACTCGTAAGGGGTGTGCTCGCTTTTGTTGTCGTTGCACTGCCTGTGGGCGAGCACATAGTTCACCATCGCGTCCGGGCCGTTCTGGCTGCGCGGGACAATGTGCTCGACCTCGTAATTCTCCAACTCAGTCATCTGAAACGATTGCCCGCAATACAGGCAGATGCAGCCTTGCGCGACGCACAGCTCATATTTGAGCGCATCGGTCTTCCCTGCCCGATCTCTTGCGTTCGCGCGATCTTTCTCTCGCTTTCTCTGAAAAGCTTCGAGTTCTTCTTTCGCCCTCTTGCCCATGAAATCCGTCCGCACAAATTCCAGCACCACTTGCTCCGGCACGGCAAAGCGCCCATGCAGTTCGCGCAGGCGCTCGGCGAAAACGCCGAGCCGATGCCGCACCACTGGATCGTTGATGCTGCCCAACAGTTCGCGAATGGCGTTGTCGCGATCCACAATCCCGTCCTCCGTATGGCGCTCCTGGAGCGCATCGATGCGTTGCTCGGGCAGATGCAAGCCTTCCCAAGAGTCGCCAGCGTCCTTTCGGTTTGTCCGTGCAAGGTCTTCTATGAATTTGAGATGGCTCGTGAGAATCCATGGGCGTGCCAGTTCCCCCGCCGCCTTGTCGTTTTTCTTACCGCGCAGCGGGGCCGCATCGAGCACATCCATGCCGATCTTTTTCAGCAACTCCGGCTCGCGAGTTTGCAAGCGGCGCAGAAACTCCGACGGCTTCTGGCCTTCCAAAATCAACGCTCGGATGAGTCGCAGCGCGGGACGGCTAAAGCGGCTCCGACCGTCGGTCTTGGGCGCTTTCACATCATCATGGCCCTTGACCGGAGAGAGTCTGAGTTCCTTTATGCCTTTCTTGTTCGCCCACTCGCGAGCAGTAAGCGCGTAGCACCCTGCCGCTCGCGCAGGCCATGTCCTCATTCCATTCGCAGCTTCATCGGTTTCCGATAAGACCTGCGGCATTCCTTTCTTCCCACGTGGCTTCGCTTTGATCGGCACTGTCAGCGCATCGGCAGTAACAACGGCAAAGATTTTTTGGATTTCCTCGACCGTGAGTTTGCGCTGGCCGCCCTCGCTCTCCACAAGCGTATTCTTGAGCTTCATCAGGAATGTGACTTCCGACGCGAGCAGCGAATCGGGATAGGGTCGTTGATTCTTCGCGTCGTAGCGAATCGCCACGTTGCAGACTTGCATCCCATCGAGCAGCGCGCAGCCGTTGACGATGCGATTGTCGAATCGCGGCACTTTCTGGGCAGTCGCACCCATCCAATCGTCGGTGCTGCCGGGGTGAATTCCGCGCGCGGTGCGGAAGCCGAGATAGCTATTGAAGTCCGCGAGTTCATCCTCGCCGGGCGCTCCGGCGGGGCCGAAAACAAGGAACTCGCCAAAGTCGGCGGCGCTCACGTCGAAATGCTTGTCGCGTCCGCTCCGCTCGTCGCGGTGCGTCCATCCGCGCGCCTTGATCTCTGCGAAGGCATTCCGCAGCGCCTCGGATTGCTCTGCGGCGTGGCGCGCGAGCGTGGCGATTTCCTTTTCCACATCAACGCGGTCGAAGCGCACCTTCCGCGTGCTCGCGGCATGGCAGTCGATGCGTTCATTGAGCGCATCGGGCTGCGCTGGATTCCACAGGCCCATTTTTGCGGCATCGTAATAGCAAGGAAAATGGAAGTTCGCGTTCGCGACCTCCTGCTTGAATGCCGGCCAAGCCCCGGCTGCCGCGCGGTAGGCGGGATCCTTTTTCTGCATTTCCTTTTCGATGTCTTCCTCGCTCTTGCCGCCGCGCTTCTCCTCGCGGGCAGCCCACGGCACGCGCCCATAACCACGTTTTTGCACCGCCGAATGCAGCGCCTTGTAAATTTGCCACGGCTCCAACCGATCACCGCGCAGCAAGTGGATGCGGAGCAATGCGGAGTTGTAGCAAGTCGTGTCGCCCTTCGCCGGAAACTCACGTTCCAGCAACCCTCGCAAATACCGTTGCTCCGGTGTTTCCGCCGTGAGTTGCCATTTGCCATCGCGATGCTCGATCCGCCTCCCGATCAACGGCTCGAAACCTGCCGCCCGCATGACGGCGTCCAACCAGCTTTCGCGTGCTTTGTGCGCCTGGCGCGTGCGCCACATCCGGCGTCGCGTCGCTGCCGGTTGGGTGTCCGCAAATTTTTCGGGGATGAGCAGCGATTCCTTATGCGGAAACGAATTGTCTTTTGTGTCCCGCACGGCTTCGCCGATGGAAGCTTTGCCGAGGTCGAAGGACCAGATGGTCGGGCCAGTCGTGTTGTTTGAGGAGGCGGAGGTCATAAAATAGGTGTGGCCATAACCATCTGATTTCAATGGGGATTCAACAAAGAGACAGGTCCTTTTCGCAAAGAGAATGCTCCCTTGCCAAGCGGGAGCGCTCCGCCGGTGCTCGGGAATGTGGGACAGTATCGGGGGATCGGTCCGGCATCCGGGAGGAACATGGTGCTATGGGATCGCAACCTATTTCCGGGGCAAAACCACGCTCCGATCGGCCCTATTTGATCGCGAGGCGGCTTACCGCCGTCCGCCGCTCCACGAGCCGGAGCGTCCGCGCGCTCCGCTCCACGAGCCCGAACCGCCGCCCCACGAGGCGGAGCCGCCGCGATAGCCGCTGGCGCTGCCCGAGCCGTGATTCCAGTCCGCAGTGCTGCCGCGCCATCCCGTGGCGCTGCCCGAGCCGTTGTTCCACGAGGCCGAGCCGCCGCGGTAGGTGCTCGCATTGCCGGAGCCGTTGTGCCACGAGGCATTGCCGCGCGCGCCGTTGTAGTAGCCGCCATTCGAGTAGGGGGTGCGGTAGTAGGCGCCATTCCCGCCCCGGCGATAATAGGAGCTGCCGTAGTAGGCGCTGCGGCTGCTGTAATACGTGCCGCCGTAGAAGCCCGCGCCACCCCAGGCGACGACGGGAACGACTGGCGGCGGGCCGACGACGACGGGGCCGGGACTGACGGCATAGACGCCGGTGCAGCCGGTCTGGGAAATCGAGAAGGCGGCGCAGAGCACCGCGAGGGCGAGGAGCGTGAGGAAGGATTTCATGAGAAGATTTCCGGGAGTTAGCGGCGTCCGGTGGATTTCAGCACGGAAACAAAGGGGATCTCCTGGGCGCCGGCCGGTTTATGGAAGACGAAGGCCCCCGCCCCCAGGCACCAGGGATGGAGATTCCAGCTCGAGAAATCGATCAGCGTGCGAGGGAAGTTCGGCCGATCCGTGAAGGTGACGGCCATGCGCCGCGGCAAGGCGCGCGGACCCGACTCGATCCAGATTTCCCAATTCACGCCGGGCGAACGGAAGGCGAGGTGCGTGCACGCCGCGCCGTCGATGGTGGACGGGCCGACGACCACGGCGCTGAGGAGGCCGCGGGTGAGGATCGCGTAGGGATCGCTAAAGAGCAGCGGCGCCGACGCGAAGCGGATGCCGGTTTCCTCCTGCAGGCCCGTGAGCATGGCATCGATCGTCGGGGGAGCCGGCTTCGTCGAATAGACCCCGGTGCCGGGAGCGAAGGCCGAGACCGTCGCACCGTCGTAGTAAAAGTCGAAATCGGGCGCATCGCCGCCGAGCAGGGCGCGGAGTTTATCCGGGCGCTTGAGGGCGACCTCGCCGGTCGAGAAGAGCGTGATGAATTGCCCGGTGGCCGCCGGCACTTCGATGGCGCTTTTCGATTTGTAGGTGAACGCCTTTGCCGCGCCGAGCGTCGCGCTCATGCGCCGGAGCAGATCGAGGGCGTCCTTCCCGATGGCGGGCGGCGCTTTCTCCGGTGTGGCAGCCGCCGCTGCCGAAATGCCGGCGGACGGGAGCAGCACGGACAGGGAACAGGCAAGGAGGACGAGAGGGCGGATGGGGCGTTTCATGCGAAGGGGATTGGGTGGGAGGGTCTGGTGCGCCGGCCTAGAAGGCATACCAGCCGTCGGAGAAGCCTTCCCAACTGTCCCAGCTTGCGGCCTGGTTCAACTGGGCGGCGGCGAGATTTTCGTCGGCGAGCTGCTTCGCGAGGCGGAGCTGGCGGTAGGCGGTGTATTCCTGCTGGCGGCCCACGTAGAGGATGTTCTGCGAGGCATCGGGGAAGACGAAGAGGAGCCTGCCGTGGTGGGTGACGGGCGAGACCTTGCCGGGCGGCAGCGAGGCGAGCAGCGCGATCTGCCGGGGCGTGGCGGCGGACTTCGTCTTGAAGCCGGCGGCGGTGAGGAGGTTTTCCTTTTGATGAATTTCGGTGGCGCATCCGGCGGCAAAAGCCAGGAGGGCGAGGATGGCGAGGAGTCGGCTGGATTGGAGCAGGATTTTCATGGGTTGGTTGGTGAATGGTTGCGCGTGTCGGGATGCGCGCTGCGGGCGCATCCGGGAGGGGTCGATCGAGTGATCATACGAATCCCTCGATGTCTTCGAGGAATCGCGTGTTTATATCTCGGAAGCTCATCCGATGGACAGCAAAAATGTGACTTTTCCGTGACCGAATAGGGACCGGGACCCGCCGCGCCTAACCGATCTCGAACGCGCACTCGTAAAGCCCGCCCGTCGTCCGCGACGAGCGCCGCACGCGGGCCTCGAGCACGCGCTCGAAAAGCTCGCGCTCCATGCCCTCGGCCTCGGGATACGCCGCAAACAGCTCGGCCATCGGGCTGTGCCGCTCGATCAGGCGCAGCGGCGGCCCCTCCTCGATCGTCGCCATGCACCCCTCGCGTTCGCGCAGGCGAGCGAGCCACCCCGCGCGCTCGCCGAGGGTCTCGCCGCGCAGCCGCGCGCGGTAGGCCTCCGCTTTTTCGCGAAAGTGGACGAACAGGAGCTTCCCCGGAGCGGAGGCGCCGTAGAGCTGGCGCGCGGCGGCCAGCACGGCGAGCAGCATCTCGTGCGACTGCACGGGGAAGAGTTCGTGCGCCTTGCGGGTGAGCCGATACAGCATCTCGGGGCGGCCTACCGGCTTCGGATTGCGCCATGTGTCGAGATAGCCATCCCGATGCAGCTCGACGCAGTGCTGCTTCACGCCCATGTAGCTCATGCCAAGGCGGCGGGCCAGTTCCTTCACGGGCAGGCCGCTGGAGCGCTTCAGCTCATGGACGATGGCGAGCCGCTGCGTGCGGCCGATTTGATTGAGGAGGCGGTTCACGCGCACCCCTCCCCTAGCAGGAAGGTCAATCGGATTGAAGCGCCGAAAGGCATCCGCATCGCGCCGCTTCGACTCCTCGCGAACGCTACAGCTTGAGAATCTCGTAGGTCTTCTCGTCGCCGCGATTGATATTCAACATCACGCCGTCTCCCGAGGCCGAGGCAAGGGCCTTCATGAAATCCGCTCTCGTCCGCACGGCCGTCGTGCCGACGGAAGTAATCACGTCGCCGACCAGCACCCCGGCATTCGCCGCCGCGCTGCCCGGCTCCACGCTCGTGACGAGCACGCCCTCCTCGGGCTGAAGCTTCATGGCGAGGGCGGTCTCCGCGGTGAGCGTGCGGACCGTGAGCCCGGCGGTCGGACTCGGCGGCAAGGGTGGCTGCGCGGAAGGCGCGGGATCGACCCTCTGGTTCGCGACCGGGATGAGGCCGTCGGTGTGCTCGGCAGCGCGCAGCTTGACCTCCGCCGCACGGCCATTCCGCCAGACGTGCAGGCTCACCTCCTGCCCGACGTTTTTGTCGAAGATCACCTTCTGCAGCTCACGGGAACTGGAAACCTGCTTCCCATCGACGCTCGTAATCACGTCGAGCTGCCGCAGGTCGCTCTGGCTCGCCGGTGTGCCCGCTTCGATGCCGAGCACGACAATTCCCTTGGGCAAATCCGGGTGCCGCTGCAAAAAGACCGCCAGGTCGGGATACCTCCACGCCCGCCTGGACAACTCTTCGACCCCGGCGATCTCGATGCCGAGCCATGGGCGCGTGGCCCGTCCCTGCGAGATCAACTGGGTGGCGACTTTCTTCGCGATATTGATCGGAATGGCGAAACCGAGCCCGCGGTTCAGGTCGCGGATGAGCGTGTTCACGCCGATCACGCGGCCATCGATATCCACAAGCGGCCCGCCACTGTTGCCGGGGTTGATCGAGGCATCGGTCTGGAGATATTCCTCGTAATTCGCGCTTCCAGTGATGTCGGTGCGGCCCTTCGCGCTCACGACGCCGTAGGTGAAGGAGTTCCGCAGATCGTAGGGCGCGCCGAGCGCGAAGGCGAATTCGCCCACTCGCGTCCGGTCGCTGTCCCCAAGCTCGACCACCGGCAGATTTGCCGCCTTGATCTTGAGCACCGCGAGGTCCGAAATCGGATCGGCGCCCACGACTTGCGCATCGAATTTCCGGCCATCCTTCAGAGTGACCTTCACATGCTGCGTCGAATCCTCGAGCACATGATTGTTCGTCAGGATGTAACCATCCGCGGTGATGACAAAGCCCGAGCCCTGATTGGTCTCACCCGGTTGCGAAGGGGTATCGTCGGGAGCCTGCCTGAAGAACTGATTCAACTGCGAAGCCATCGGGTTGCCCGTCGGCGCGGCATCCGGCTGCGCCTCGATGACGACCACGCCGGGCGAGACGTGCTCATACACGTCGGCGAACGCCGTGCTCAGGCTCCGGGCGAGGTCGTGGGAATTGGATGCTGGAGTCGTATTCTGCGCAACCGCAGCCACTTCCATCGCCAGCGCGCAACCCACCGAAAAGATGAACCGACAGATCATGGCATGAAACGTATGGAAGGCGTTTCAAAATTCAAGGGCGTCGCATGCAAAAGTCGTGAATGGCACAAAAATTGCCTTGTCTCCGCACAACCAGAGTGCATCCTCGCGCCGATAGGCTGTTGATAACTCGTTAATAACATCAACCCGATGCCGCCAAAGCCGAGACCGAGCAAGTCGAAGGGAAAAGGATTCACACTGCGTCCGCTTCCCGACGAATCGAACGGCTCGTCGTCCAGGGAATCACATGATGAATCGCCGGCCGTCCGGGAGCCATTCGACGACCTTGGGCATCTGCCCCATGGCTACGGAGTGGACACGATTTTTCTCATCGCGCAGGAGCCTCACTGGCTCTTTACCTACTGGGACATCGACATCGCCCGGCACCCCGGCGGCGCGGCTTTTCTGCGCTGCCATCTGAATGACGGCACACTGGAACGCGAGATCGAGGTCCCCTTCGAAACGCGCAACTGGTATGTTCCCGTCGAGCGGTCGGCCACCGATTACTTTGTCGAGATCGGGTTCTACCGGGGAGAGGCATGGAATTTGATCGCCCGCTCCGTCGCGGTTACGACCCCGCCGGAGGGCATGGCCACATCCGAGGACTTTGATTACGCCACCGTCCCCTTTCACCTGAGTTTCCAGCGTCTTCTGGACCATTTGGAAAACGCGCGCCAATCCGGCGAAGATTTGCTCGCCACCGTCTCGCGCCTCCAGCAGAAAGGCGATTTTTCGGCCTTCGGAGCGGAGGGGATACCCGACCTGCTCACCGACGACCAGCGGGAGTTGCTGCGCGCCATGCTCGGGATCGAGCTTCTGACCGAACTTTCAAGCGGCGGCCAAAGCCCGCCCGAAATCGAGCGGCGAATCCGCGCTTATCTCGAAGAGAAGCTCAGTTCCGGCGGCGCGAGCGAATTTCTCAACTCCTTCCGGGAAACCGCCGGCCTTTTCAGTGGAGGAGCATTTTCCAGCGAATCGGCCCCCGCCTCCTGGGAAATCGCCGCATTTTCCAGTTGGGCCGCCGGTGCCCTGACGAGCTGGACCTCGTCCGGCGGAGCGCTCGCGAGCTGGAGCGGCGCCGCGGGGTTGATTCGCGAATCGGTCGGCTCCAGCGGGGAATTGAGCGCGGCAAGCTGGACCGCCGCGCTCGGCGCGAGCTGGGCGCAGGCCGCCATCGCGAGCTGGAGCCAGGCTGGCGCGGCGAGCTGGCTGCAAGGCGTTCAATCCAGTTGGGCCCAGGCCGCTCTCGCAAGCTGGGGCTCGGCCGGGATTTCAAGTTGGTTTGCCTCCGCTGCAGTCACGAGCTGGAGCGGGGCATCCGAGACGCTGAGTTCCTTTGGCGCCGGGCGCGGATTCTTCATGAACGTGAATGCCGAAGTGATCTTCTACGGCGGAACGGACCCGCGCGCCACGGTGACCATCGACGGAAATCCCATTCCGCTGAATCCGGATGGCACGTTCCGCTATCATTTCATTTTCCCCAATGCGGACTATCAAATTCCCGTGACGGCCCAGTCGCCCGATGGGGTCGAAACGCGTTCCGTCACCCTCCGGTTCAGCCGGGCCACCGGAAAAGCAGGCCTCGTTACCGATACCGCCCAACCGCCACTCGGCGAGCCCATGGGGCGGGAGAAACATTAGGGAACGGTCCGAACGCTCGGGCTCACGGCGCAGGATCCTGCCTCGTGCCTATCGGCAATGACAACAAAACCCGCCCGCGATCCCCTGGCGGAGGCGTTCTTCACCTACCTGGCCGGAGAGCGTAATTGCTCGCCAAGGACGCTCACGAACTACCGCCACGCTCTGCGGAAGTTTCGCCGCCTGCACCCGAATGTCACCTGGCGGGCCGCAAGATCGGAAGACTTTCGCACCCTGCTTTTCGACCTGATGAAACACGAGTCCTCCCGTGCCACCATCCGGCTTACCTTCTCCGCATTGAGGAGTTTCTACCGTTTTCTAATGGAGCGTAAAGAGCTTGTCTCCAATCCACTGGCATCCGTTTTATTGCCAAAACCAGAAAAACGTTTGCCCGCATTCCTCACCATTCCGCAGATCGACGCATTGCTGGCAGCCCCCCTCCGCGCTCCGCTCGAAAAACAGGCTCCGGCCTGGATGCCGCAGCGGGACGCAGCGATCCTGGAGCTGCTCTATTCGGCGGGTCTGCGCCTTTCGGAATTGGCCGCTCTGAACGTCAAGGACATCGACCCATACGGCGAGACCTTGCGCGTAATCGGCAAAGGTTCGAAAGAACGTGTCTGTCCCGTGGGCGGCCCCGCGCTCCAGGCAATATCCGTCTATCGGCAGGCAGCCAATGTCCACACCGGCCCCCTCTTTCTCAACAAATCCCGGCGACGGCTTTCCGGACGATCAATCTGGCTGCACGTGAAAAAATACATCCGGCAGGTCGGGCTGCCTGCCACGACAAGTCCTCACAAACTCCGCCACAGCTTCGCCACTCACATGCTCGATAACGGGGCCGACCTGCGAAGCCTTCAGACCCTCCTCGGACACGCAAGCATCTCGACCACGCAAATCTACACCCACGTGACCACCGAACGGCTGAAGCGCGCTTACGATCAAGCCCATCCGCGCGCGTGAGACGCGTCCGTGCAGGCGCCCCACCCCGCATCCAGACCGTTCTTCACGCCAAAATGCAAAACGGCGGCGGGATGTGTGATCCCGCCGCCGTCCAAAAGATTCTGTTCGCTCGATTAGCGCTTTTTCTTGAGAAGGGGGAGGCCCGTCTTCTCGTTTTCGGAGACTTCGTAGCCGTCGGGGAGCGCATCGATTGCACCTTCACCCGCCGCTCCGGCGAAATAATAGAGGGTTACCTCCTGACCGCCACGCAACTTCTGAAGGCGGCGATGAAGAAAATAGGTCTTGCCTGATTTTTTGCTGTTAACGTTGAACGACATTTTCGTTTGGGGTTGGTTGGTGGGTTGTCTTCCGGGGGGGTTAAATCAGATCGGCTTTCCTGAGGGTCGCGTAGGCGCCGTTCTTTGTGAGCGTTTTGATCGCGCGGGCTGTCGCCTTGATCGTAACGAACTTCTTCAGCTCGGGCACCCAGATGCGCTTTTTGCGCAGATTGGGAACGAATTCGCGCGAGACGACCTTCGTGATGTGCATGCCGATGCCGCCCTTTTTCTTCGCCATGCCACGGCGGTGGATCTTCGAGCCCCGGGTGGGTCGGGCTCCGGTAATTTGACACTGTCTGGCCATAAAAGTCTGTAAATCGTGAAGGCGGGGAGAATCTGTCGCCCTCCCCTTACGGTCAAGTGTTTTTCTGCCGTGTAATGTGGAACGCGAGCCGTCGAGCCCTCAGAGAGCGAGCGCTTCCGCCTGGAGTTCCAATAGTCGCCCGATTCCCGTCCGGCCCGCCTCGAGCATTGCGGAAAGTTCCTCCGGCGAGAAGGTCGCCTCCTCTCCGGAGCCCTGCACTTCGACAAATTGCAGTTGTTCCGTGAGGACGAGATTCATATCCACCGTTGCCTCCTTGTCCTCGAGATAGTCGAGATCGACGAGCACCTCGCCGCCGACGACCCCCACGCTCACGGCCGCGACGCGCTGGCGAATCGGCAGTCGCTTCACGCGGCCCTCGGCAAGAAGCTTCCGGCACGCGAGATAAACCGCAACCGTCGCGCCGGTGATCGCCGCCGTACGCGTGCCGCCGTCGGCCTGGAGCACGTCGCAATCGATCCATAGCGTCCGCGACCCGAGCGCCTCGAGGTCCACCGCCGCGCGCAGCGAGCGCCCGATCAGGCGCTGAATTTCCGTCCCCCGCCCGTCGGGCCGTCCTTTCGCAATGTCCCTCGGCTTCCGTGAAAGCGTGGAATACGGCAGCATGGAATACTCCGCCGTGATCCAGCCCCCGGTCACGTTCTGGTCCTTCATCCAGCGGGGGACGAAATCCTCGACCGTCGCCGCGCAGATCACGCGGGTGTTGCCGCAGGCGATCAATACGGAGCCGAGCGCGTGCGGAGCGACGTCGATTTCGAAAGTAACGGGGCGCAGGTCCTGCGGGGTGCGATTTTCGGAGCGGGGCATATGGAAGAAGGGCGGAATTCGATGATTTTACGGACTACCGAACTCTCGTTGCGGCGGATTCCGATTTCGTCATCGGCTCCGCCCACTGCTTGAAAATCGGGCTGGCGGGATTCGAACCCACGACCTCCTCGTCCCGAACGAGGCGCTCTACCAAGCTGAGCCACAGCCCGTGAAAGACGCGAAGATGCTCGGATTCCCCCGGAGGCGCAAGCGGAGATTTGGATGGCATCACCCCAGCTTTGCGCTGATCCCCTCGGCGTTTGCCCGTCGGCACGGGAATCGCTGCGCTGCCGGCGCCATGAGTCTTCGTTTCACCAGCGGCTTCGGAATTGTGGCGCTGCTTGCCATCGCCTGGATTTTCTCGACCCGGCGGGACCGCTTCCCGTGGTGGACCGTCCTCAGCGGACTCGCCCTCCAGTTCGCCTTTGGCGCGCTGATCTTGCGAACCCCTTTCGGCGAGCCGGTCTTCGGCGCGGCGCGCTCCGCAATGAATCAGCTCGGCGTCTTTGCGCAGAAAGGCGCGGCGATGGTCTTCGGCCCTCTCGCCGATGCGGATGCACTGAGCCATGCGCTGGGCGGCGGCGGGTTTGTCTTCGCGATCATTGTCACCTCGACGATCATCGTCGTCTCGGCGCTTTCGTCCCTGCTTTATCACTACGGCATTCTCCAGCGCGTCGTGCATGGCACGGCGTGGCTGATGCAGCGGGCGATGCGCACCTCGGGGAGCGAGAGCCTCGCCGCCGCCGGCAATATCTTTCTTGGCACGACGGAGGCCGCCCTGATCATCCGACCGTATCTGCCCCACATGACCCCGAGCGAGATGCATGCGCTCGTCGTCACCGGCATGGCCAGCATCGCCGTGTCCGTTTTCGCCGTGTATGCGCAGATGGGCATCGACGCCGGCCACCTGCTGGCAGCCTCGGTGATGAGCGCGCCGGCGGGGCTGATGATGGCGAAAATCCTCTTCCCCGAGACGCTGGAAAGCGAGACCTCCGCCGCGCATTCCACCACGGTCGAACGTCACACCGTCAATGGCATCGACGCCCTGTGCAGCGGGGCGTCTGAGGGCATGATGCTCTCGATCAATGTCCTCGCGATGCTCATCGCCTTCGTCTCGGTCGTGGCACTGGCGAACGGGTTGATCGCCTGGCCCCAGGAGGCGCTGGGCGCGGCGAATCCGATCACGCTCGAACGAATTTTCGGATGGATCAACTGGCCGTTTGCCTGGCTCCTCGGCATCCCGGCCGCGGACTGCACGAAGGTGGGCCAGGTGCTCGGCGAGCGCATCGTGCTCAACGAATTCATCGGCTACCTCGATCTGGCGAAGCTGCGCGACTCGATCTCGCCACGCAGCTACATCCTCGCCACGTATGCGCTGTGCGGCTTCGCCAATTTTTCGAGCATTGCCATCGCCATCGGCGGCATCGGCGCACTCGTGCCCGAGCGGCGCGGCGAGCTGGCGCGGATCGGCCTGCGCGCCATGGCAGGCGGAGTCCTCGCGACCTACCTCATGGCCTGCATCGCGGGCGTGTTCATTTGATCTTTTCTACTCTTCGAGCAAATCCGGACGCCGCTCGCGGGTGAGTTCGCGCGCGCGTTCGAGCCGCCATTTCGCGATGGCGGCGTGATTGCCCGACAGGAGCACATCCGGCACGCGCCAGCCCTCGAACGTCTCAGGGCGCGTGTAATGGGGATGGTCGAGGAGCCGCGCATCGCCGAAGGAATCCTGCTCCGCCGACTCCGCATCGCCGAGCACGCCGGGAAGGAGCCGCACGATGGCATCCGTCACGACAAGAGCGGCCAGCGCGCCGTTCGTGAGCACGTAGTCGCCGATGGAAAGCTCGTCATCGACGAGGTGATCGGCCACGCGTTGATCCACGCCCTCGTAGTGCCCGCAGAGCAGGATCACGTGGCGCTCGCGGGCGTAGGCGCGGGCGATGGATTGGTCGAAGCGGCGGCCCTGCGGCGACATGAGGACGACGCGCGAATCGGGCGTGCGCAGCGCCTGGAGCGCGGCGTGGATCGGCTCGATCTTCATCACCATTCCGGGCCCGCCGCCGTAGGGCATGTCGTCGGTCACGCGATGCCTGCCCGCGGCCCAGTCGCGCAGGTCGTGCGCCTCGATCGCGGCCAGCCCGCGCTCGCGCGCCCGCTTGAGCATGCTCTCGCCGAGCGCCCCGTGGCAGATGCCGGGAAACAGGGTCAGGATGTCGATCTTCACGCAATTCTCGATGTCACCGGCGTTTGCCAGGAATGCGCGGAAGGCCGCGCAAGCACTGGCTTTTATGGCGCTCGCGATTAACCTGCGCAAGTGCTCGTGCGGAAGAGACCCACGCTCAAACGCCTCTGGCTGAAAACCGCCCGCCGCGTGCGCACCCGCTCGCACCGGACGGCGCGGCGCAAACGCCACCCATTCCGCGTCGCGCTTTTCAAGCTGGCGCTCGCCGCCGTCGCGCTCTGGGGCCTCGTCGCCGCGGGCTACTACGCATGGGCGCTCACGTTCGACCTCGCGGCGATCCGGGAAATGCCGCAACGCTCGGTCGTGCTCGATTGCGACGGGCGTTTCTACAGCCGGCTCTCGGGCGAGAACCGCGTCGTCGCGCCGTTCGACGCGATCTCGAACCACTTCGTCAACGCGCTCATCACGCGCGAGGATTCGCGATTCTACAGCCACCACGGCGTCGATCCCATCGGCATCGCGCGCGCCGTCGTGCGCAACTTCCTCTTCGGCGGCGTGAGGGAGGGCGCCTCGACCATCACGCAACAGCTCGCGCGAAACAGCTTCCCGATCGGCGGACGCACGCTCCATCGCAAGCTCATCGAAGCGGCGCTCGCCTTCCGCATCGAGACGGAACTCACCAAGGAGCAGATCCTCGAGGCCTACGTGAATCGCATCTATTTCGGCTCCGGCTTCTACGGCGTCGATACCGCCAGCCGCGCGTATTTTGGCCATCCCGCCTCGCGCCTCACGCTCTCCGAGGCCGCGCTGCTCGCCGGGCTCATCCGCAGCCCCACGCGCTTCTCGCCCTTCAACGATCTCCCCGCCTCGATTCGAAATCGCGACGTCGTGCTCCGCCGCATGCGGGAAATGGGATTCATCAATTCCGCCCAGCTCGACGCCGCCCTGCGCGAGCCTGTCCACCTCGCGCCCAGGCCCAGCGTGGCGCCCGAGGAGAATTGGGCGATGGAAACGATCCGCCGCGAACTAGCCCTCGTGCTTCCCGAGGAGCGCATCGACGGCGGCGGATTGAAAATTCTCACGACGCTGGACCCGGGCCTGCAAGGCATCGCGGAGAGCGCACTCGCCGCCCGGCTCGCGCAGATCGAGCGAAGGCCGGGTTACCCCCATCCGCGCAAGGGCGCGGCGGCGGAGGTCCTGCAGGGCGCGCTGCTCGCCATCGACAATCGCACCGGCGGCATCCGCGCGGTCGTCGGCGGACGCGATTACACCGACAGCAAATACCATCGCGCCTTCGACGCGCGCCGCCCCGCCGGCTCGACCGCGAAGCCCTTCGTCTTCGCGACGGCATTCGCGCACGGCGTGAAGCCCGGCGACGCCGTCTCCGACGCGCGCCTCGCGCCCGGCGAAATCCCCCGCGGCCTCGGCCGCTACAACCCCGCAAATTCCGACAATCAATACGGCGGCGACATCCGCGTGGCGGACGCGCTCATCCATTCGCGAAACACCGCCAGCGTGCGCGTCGGCCTGCGGGCGGGCCTGGGCAACGCCGCCGACACGATGGAACGCGCCGGCCTCGCCGGGAACGTCCCGGTCTATCCGTCGCTTTGCCTCGGCTCGTTTGAAACCACGCTCAAGGATCTCACCGCCGCCTACACGGCCTTCGCGACGGACGGAATCCGGCTCCAGCCCTATCTCATCGAGAAAATCACCGATGCCGACGGTTCGACGCTCTTCCAATCGACGCATGGGCGGATTCGCTTCCTCGACGCGCGGACCGCGGCGATGACTTCCGACATCCTGCGCGACGTCCTCGCGCGCGGCACGGCCGCGAATGCCCGCCAGCTCGGCCTCTGCAAGCGCGCCGGCGGGAAAACCGGCACGACCGACCGCTTCCACGACGCATGGTTCGTCGGCTTCACCCGCTCGCTCACCTGCGGCGTCTGGGTCGGCTTCGACCACCCGCAGACCATCCTAAGCGGCGGCTACGGCGCGGACCTCGCGCTCCCGATCTGGGTGGACGTCATTCAGGCCGCCAACGCGAAAAACTATCCCGATTGATGACCGCCCTGCTGCTCGACCCGATCTACAAGGAACACGAAACCGCGTGGGATCACCCCGAGTCGCCTGAGCGCATCGACGCGATCACGGAGGCATTTCAATCGGCCGGATTGATCGAATGCACGACGCGTATTCAACCCCGTGAGGCGACGCTCGAAGCGATCGCGCGCGCCCACGACCCGCGCTACGTCGAGGCGGTGCTCGCCACCATCGCCGGCGGCGCGGCATCGCTGGCCAATGGCGATGTGAGCGTGTGCCGCCGCTCGGGTGAAGTCGCCCGGCACGCGGCGGGCGGCGTGATCGCTGCGGTGGATGCGGTTTTATCGGGCTCGGCGGACAATGCCTTCTGCGCCGTGCGCCCGCCCGGCCATCATGCCACGGCGACCCGCGCGATGGGATTTTGCATTTTCAACAACGTGGCCGTCGCGGCCCGGCACGCCCAGGCGGCGCATGGCGTCGAGCGCGTGGCCATCCTCGATTGGGACGTGCATCACGGCAACGGCACGCAGGAAATTTTTTACGCCGACGGCTCGGTGCTCTTTTGCAGCACGCACCAGAGCCCGTGGTATCCCGGCACGGGCGCGGTGGACGAGATCGGCGAGCGCGCGGGCGCCGGCTTCACCATCAACCGCCCCTTTCGCGCCGGCGCGGACCGGACGGAAATCGGCGGCGCATTCCGCGAGGACTTCCTGCCGGCGGTGCGGAGCTTTCGGCCTCAATTGCTCTTGATCTCGGCGGGCTTCGACTCGCGCCTCGGCGACCCGCTCGGCGGTTTCCGGCTCACGGATGCCGATTTCGCCGGCCTCACGCGCGACGTGCTCGAGGCGGCGGCCGCCGCCGGCGCGTGCGTCGTCTCCGTGCTCGAAGGCGGCTATTCGCCGCCGGGGCTGGCATCCGCCGCGACGGCGCATATCCGCGCGCTGCTGGCCGCATAGAGGAGTGTAAAATTTCTTGCCACCCCTCCTCCCGCCGCCATAGAAACAATCAAACCATGAAGTTTCCCGCCCTCCTTGTTCTGACGTTCGCCATCGGCGCATCCGTCGCATTCGCAGACATCCAGTCCCCTCCGGGCTCCGATTACGGTCCGACCCGGAAGCTGGGCCGCGGCATCAGCAACATCGCCTTCGGTTCGACCGAATTCATCGTCGCCCTCACTGAGGTGAACTACCAGGACGGCAACAGCGCCATGTGGAGCTACGGCGTCGTGCGCGGCCTTGGCCGCACGTTTGCCCGCCTCGGCTTCGGCCTGTATGAGACAGCGCTCTTTCCCTTCCCGATTTACAAGGGCAGCTATCGCCCTCCTTACAAGAGCGACATCCCGTGGATTCATTGCGGCTATGCCGAATTCCCGCCGGAACTCGGCTTCGAGACACGCTATAACTACGTGCGCGACTACCAGCGCGATCCGTCGCTCTAGGCAAACAGCGGCGAATTCATTTTTAAAACGGCGGAGAGCAATCTCCGCCGTTTTTCGTTTCTACGATTCGCGTTCGCCGGCATCGAGGCGCCCGACGGTCTCGCGGCGGAACGCCTCGAACGATCCGTCCAGAATCGCGGCGCGCGCCCGGAGGCCAAGGCCCACGTAGAAATGCAGGTTGTGAATCGAGACAAGGCGCAGACCTAGAATCTCCTCGGCTTTGATGAGATGGCGCACGTAGGCGCGGGCGAAATTCCGGCACGCGTAGCATTCGCAACCCGGTTCGATGGGTCGCTCGTCGCGGGCGAAGGGCGCATTTTTTAGATTCAACGTGCCGTCGCCGGTGAAGGCCGTGCCATTGCGCGCGAGGCGCGTCGGCAGCACGCAATCCATCATGTCCACGCCGCGCGCGATCAACTCGATCACCTGCTTCGGCGTGCCCAGGCCCATCGCGTAGCGCGCGCGATCGGCGGGCAGATGCGGCTCCGCCGCTTCGATGGCCGCGAACATTTCCGGCTCCGGCTCCCCCACGCTCACTCCGCCAATCGCATAGCCGTCAAAACCAATTTCCACGAGCGCCTCGGCGGAGCGCTGTCGCAAGTCGGGATAGCCCGAGCCCTGCACGATCCCGAATACCAGCGGGCGGTCCTCGGCGGGCCGTGCGTCCCACCACTCGCGGCAACGCCTCGCCCAGCGAAGCGTAAGGTCGAGGCTCGCGGCCGCATCCTCGTGCGTGCAGGGATGCGGCGGGCATTCGTCAAAGAGCATCACGATGTCCGAACCGAGGTCGCGCTGGATTTCCATCGAGCGCTCCGGGCCGATGAAGGTCGGCGTGCCGTCGAGATGATTCTGGAAATGCACGCCCTCCTCGGTGATCCGCCGCAGCTTCGCGAGGGAAAAAACCTGGAAGCCGCCGCTGTCCGTGAGGATCGGACCGTCCCAGCCCATGAACCGGTGGAGGCCGCCGAAGTCGCGGATCAGCCCTTCGCCGGGGCGGACGTGGAGGTGGTAGGTGTTGCCGAGGATCACCTGCGCGCCGACCTCCCGCAGCTCGACCGGCGTCATCGCCTTCACCGTCGCCTGGGTGCCCACAGGCATGAACACCGGCGTCTCGATCACGCCGCGCCGGGTTTTCAACGAGCCCGCCCGGGCCCTGCCAACGGCCGCCTGAACTTCAAAACAACTCATAACCTAAAGCGCCCACACCGTCTCCCCCGCCACGATGGTGCGCACCGCCCGTCCGCGGAAGCTATGGCCATGGAAGGGCGAATTGCGCGACGCCGAGCAGGTGCGGCCGAGATCGTAGGTCCACTCCAGATCCGGATCGAGAAGCGTCACGTCCGCGTGTGCGCCGGCCGACAGCGTGCCCCGGTCGAGGCGCAGCAATTTCGCGGGATTGACGGTGAGCAGCTCGATGAGGCGCGGGAGGCCAATGGCTTTGCGCCCATGCACGAGCACGTCGCAGAAGATCGCGAACTCGGTCTCCAGCCCCAGGATGCCGAACGGCGCCTGATCCAGCTCGACCTCCTTTTCGTAGGCCGCGTGCGGGGCGTGGTCGCTCGCGAGAATCTCGATGGTGCCGTCCGCAATACCTTCGACGAGCTGCTCGATGTCGCGTTCCGTGCGCAGCGGCGGATTCATTTTGAAATTCGAGTCGTAGCCTTTGAGTGATTCGTCGGTGAGCGCGATGTGATGGGGGCAGACTTCGGCCGAGATTTTCACTCCCCGCGCCTTCGCCTCGCGCAGCAGACGGATGCTGCCTCCGGAGCTGATGTGCTGGCAATGGATCGGCGCGTCGCACAGCTCGGAGAGCAAAATGTTGCGCATCACGATCAGCTCCTCGCCGACCCGCGGCCAGCCGGGCAGCCCCAATCGCACACTCCACTCGCCCTCGTGCATGATGCCGTCGGCGACGATGCTGTAGTCCTGGCAATGATCGAGCAGCGGCAGGTCGAACATGCGCGCGTATTCGAGCGCGCGGCGCATCACCTCGTGGCTCTGCACGCAATGGCCGTCGTCTGTGATCGCGACGATGCCGGCATTTTTCATCGACGCCATCGGCGCCAGCTCCTCGCCCTTGAGCCCCTTCGTAATCGCGCCCGTGCAGAAAACATTCACCTTCGCGACCTGGGCCGCGCGTTCGTGAATCCACGAAATCGTCGCCGGGCTGTCCGCGACGGGACTCGTATTCGGCATGCAGACGACGCTCGTGAATCCTCCCGCCGCAGCCGCGGCCGCGCCGGTGGCAATCGTCTCCTTGTGCGACTGGCCGGGCTCGCGGAAATGGACGTGGAGGTCGATAAGACCCGGCGCCACGACGAGGCCCGCCGCGTCGATTACCGCCGCCGAAGATCGGGAGTCGCGAGTCGCGGAGGAGACAATACGCCCGTCCTCGATCCAGAGGTCGGCAATTTCGTCACGGCCATTTGCGGGATCGATGATCCGCCCATTTGCAATTTTCAAAACGCTCATAAGGCCGCCCCCGCTCCCCCGGCGCACAAATAGAGCACGGCCATGCGCACGGCGAGGCCGTTGGTCACCTGCTCGAGGATCACGCTGTGCGGCCCGTCGGCCATGTCGCTGTCGATCTCGACGCCGCGATTGATCGGGCCGGGATGCATGATGAGGCACCCGGGCTGTAGCCGCGCCGCACGGGCTTTGGTCAGTCCGAAAAGCGCCGTGTATTCGCCCAGGCTCGGGAAATACTCCTTCCGCTGCCGCTCGTGCTGAATGCGGAGCAGATTGATCACATCCGTCGTCTCGAGCACGTCGTCGATCCGATGGGTCACGCGCGCGCCGAGCGATTCCAACGTGTGCGGAACGAGCGTGGTCGGGCCGACGAGCGTGACCTCCGCGCCGAGCGTGACGAGCGCGTGGACGTTCGAGCGCGCGACTCGGCTGAACAGGATGTCGCCGACGATGGCAACCTTGAGACCCTCGATGCGCCCGAAGCGCTCGCGCATGGTGAACACGTCGAGCAGCCCCTGCGTCGGATGCTCGTGCGAGCCGTCGCCGGCATTGATCACGCTCGCCTGCAAGCGCTCGGCGAGAAACTGGGCGGCGCCGGCGGAACTGTGGCGCAGCACGATGATGTCGGCGAGGAGCGCCTCGAGATTGCGCGCGGTGTCCTTGAGCGTCTCGCCTTTTTGCAGGCTCGACGCGGTAGCGGCGATATTCACGACATCCGCGCTCAGCCGCATCGCGGCGAGCTCGAACGACGTGCGCGTGCGCGTGCTCGGCTCCACGAAGAAGTTCACGAGCGTCTTGCCGCGCAGGGCCGGCACTTTCTTGAGGGTGCGCTGGCCGACGCCTTTGAACGCCTTGGCGGTGTCGAGCAGAAGCGTGATTTCCCCGGCGCTCAAAGCGTCGAGGGCGACGAGGTCCTTGTGCGTCCAGGCCGTCATGATTTCACCACCGCCACGCTGTCCGGAACACGGTCGAGATTCTCGAATCGCACGCGAATTTTTTCCGTGCGCTCGGTCGGCACGTTGCGCCCCACGTAGTCGGCGCGGATCGGCAATTCCCGGTGGCCACGATCCACGAGGACGGCCAACTGGACGCGCGCGGGCCGGCCAAAGGACGCCACCGCATCCATCGCGGCGCGGCAACTCCGGCCCGTGTAGAGCACGTCATCGACGAGAATCAGCGTGCGTCCGTCGAGATCGAAGGGCAGTTGCGATGCTTCGACGGCGGTAAGCCGGGCGCGCATGGCAAGGTCGTCTCGATGCATCGAGACATCGACGATGCCGGTCTCCGGGCGCACGCCCTCGACGCTCTCGATGTGCTCCGCGATCCGGCGCGCAACCTCGACGCCACGCGTGGGAATGCCGGCAAGGACCAGCCGGTCGAAATCGGGGTTCTGCTCGATGATCTCGTGCGCGATGCGCCGGATCGCCTTGCGGATCGCATCCGCATCCATCGCCACCACCGTGGCCGGTTCGCTGGGTATTTGAGACATTTGAGTTTCCTTCGTGGCCTCGCGGGACCGCATTAAAGGAACGAGGCGGAGACTAGGGCACGGTCGCCTCCGAGCGTTCACCCGCCGCCGCGGGCGGTGGCGACGGCTTCACGCGCAGGTCGCGCCAGCCGGAGCGGTATTTGATGATCCAGTCGAGCAAGGCGCGTTCGAAGCCGATGTCGCGGCCCGCCTTTTCGCTTTCGATCCATTTGTGGCGAAGGATTTCTTCGCGCTCCGCGAGATATTCGCGATAGAGGGACGAATTTTTGACGAGGTCAAAAACCACCTCGTTTTTGGGAGAACTCATAGTCAATCGGGGATGAGTGTGGGGAAGCTTTCCTGCAAAGTCAATAGATCAGCATCTTATTAGCTATCGTTCAGGATATTACGATTTCCGAAGTTGCGCCGTGATCATACCTGCTATTCGAGCAAATGCCGTGCCGGATGCCGTCTCGCTGGCGAATTCCGCCACGGGGCGCCCGGCGTCCCCCCCCTCGCGCAGGGCGATCTCGATGGGAATCTGGCCGAGCAGCGGCACCCCGAGCCGCTTCGCCTCCCTCTCGCCGCCGCCGCGTCCAAACAGGTCGTAAGTCACGCCGTCACTCGGACAAACGAAGCAGCTCATGTTCTCGATGATGCCGAGGACGGGGACGTTGGTTTTCGCGAACATGCGTGCGGCCTTGCGCGCATCGATGAGCGCGACTTCCTGGGGCGTGGTGACGATGATCGCGCCGGCGAGCGCGACCGTCTGCACGATGGTAAGCTGAATGTCGCCGGTGCCGGGCGGCAGGTCGAGCACGAGGTAATCGAGATCCCCCCAGGCCACCTGGCGAAGGAATTGCTGGGTGTATCGCGTGACCATCGGCCCGCGCAGCACGGCGGGGGCATCGTCATCGAGAAGAAAACCCATGGACATCAGCTCGACGCCATAGCGATGGATCGGAATGATTCGATTCTCGTCGTCGGCGGTCGGGCGTTCGTTCACCCCGAACATCACGCCGATGCTCGGGCCGTAAAGATCGCAATCGCACAATCCGACGCGCGCTCCGCCCCGACGCAGAGCCACTGCGAGATTCGCGGCGACCGTGGATTTTCCCACCCCGCCCTTGCCACTGGCGATCGCGATGATGTGGTCGATGCCCTCAATGACCTGCGGACCCGCGGCACTGGCGGCCGCCGCAGGCGCGGCCTGGATGTCGATGCGGACATCGACCTTCCCGATGCCGGGCAGCGCGCGCAGCCGTGCGAGCGCATTTTCGTGAATGGCGGCCGGGATTTTCGGATCGTTCGTGGCGAGCGAGAGTTGCACGGAAACATCCGCTCCCTGGATGCGAATGCCCTTCACGAGGCCGAAGGAAATGATGTCCCGGTTGAAGCCCGGATATTTCACATCCTTCAATGCGTCGCGAATCTGCTCCTCGGAAATCATGCGGCAATGCTTACAGAAGAACGCGGCGGAAGCGAAGGGACGATTCTCCGGCCGCCGACGGGGCTTGCGCCTTCTTCAGAATGTTTTGCGCAGGTGGCTGGGCAGGATGCCGAGCTGTTCGCGATATTTCGCCACGGTGCGGCGCGCGATCGGAACTCCCCGGCCCTTGAGCACCTCCAGGATGGCCTGGTCGCTGAGCGGACGATGCTTGTCCTCCTTTTCCACAACCTCGGCAATCGACTTCCGGACGCTCTCGTTGCTGATGTCCGCTCCGCTCTCGGTCTGGTAGCCCGGAGTGAAAAAATATTTCATCTCGAGAATTCCCTGCGGCGTGAAGATATATTTGCCGTTCGTCGCCCTGCTCACGGTCGTTTCATGAACGCTCACGGCCTGCGCAACCTGATTCATCGTCATGGGCCGCAGCGCCCGCGGCCCCTCGCGCAGGAAATCCCCCTGCCGCCGCACGATCTCGCGGGCGATGTTCAGGATCGTCTGCTGCCGCTGCTGGATGCATTTGATGAAAAAGCGCCCGCCCTTGATCTTGTCGCGAATGTAATCCCGCACCTGGCCGCGCGAGGCCGGCTCGGAGAGAAGGTCCTTGTAGTAGTTGCTGATCCGCAGCATGGGCACGTGCTCGTTGTTCAATGAGACGACAAACTCGCCGTCGTCGTTCTTTTCCACGAGCACGTCCGGCTGGATGACCTGGTCGATCGAGATCGAGAACTGCCGGGCCGGACGCGGCTCAAGCGTGGAAAGAAAGTCGGCGGCCTGCTGCACGTCATGCACGTCCACGCCCAGACGGCGGGCCACCTCGGGAAAGCGGCGCTTCAACAAGTCGTCGAGGTGTACGTCCACGATGCGCGCCTCGAGGCTCGCGCGCTTTCCAAGCCGCTCGAGCTGGATGAGCAGGCACTCGCGCAAGTCCCGCGCCGCGACTCCGACGGGATCGAGCGCCTGCACCTCGCGCAGCACTTTCTCGACGCGCGCAGGGCGGATGTTCGTGAGATTCGCAAGCTCGGCCACGGTGCCATCAAGGAGCCCCGCCTCATTCAGATTACCGACGATGGCCTCGGCCACCTCGTGCTCTTCGTCGTCGAGATCGGAAAGCGTGAGCTGATCCAGCAAATGCTGCTGCAGGCTCTTCGGAGTGTGCGCGGAGTTGAACAGATATTCGCGCCGTTCCTGGGCTTCGGCCGAACGCCCATCGTACGCGCCGCCCTGCGACATGTAGTCCCGCCACTGCTCGTCGAGGCGGCTGATTTCGCGGAGATCGTCGTCCCAATCCTCGCCGGCCTCCGCTTTGGATTCGCGCTCCGGAGTCTCCTCCTCGAGCACGGGATTCACCTGCAACTCGTGCTCAACGAGCGTGCGCAGCTCCAGAACCGGCGCCTGCAGCACCTGGAGACTTTGCTGCATCTGCGGCGACAGCGTTTGCTGCAGCGATAAACCGAGGGATTGCTCAAAACCTGCCACTCCGACCGTGATCAGGCATCCTTCCTGCTATGACAAGCACTTTCCGAGCCAATCTTCGATAGCCGCCAAACTTGCTTCAGCCCATCGCGGCTCGCACACTGTCCCGCATGAGCCAGCCCCGCGTCGCCTTTTTCGATACGAAGCCCTACGACGAGGAATGCTTCGACCGCGTGGCAGCCGGTCGGCTGGATGTGAATTATTTTCGCTTCGCGCTGAAAGCCGATCTTGCCGGCGTGGTGAAGGATACATTTGCGGTGTGCGCCTTCGTTCACGACCGGCTCGACCGCGCCTGCCTGCAATCGCTGCACGATCAAGGCGTGCGAATGGTGGCGCTGCGCTGCGCGGGATTCAACGCGATCGATCTCGAAGCCTCGCGAGATCTGGGCATCACCGTCACGCGGGTCCCCGCCTACTCGCCGAGCGCCGTCGCCGAGCATGCGGTGGCGATGCTCCTCACGCTCGTTCGCAGCACGCACCGCGCCTACAACCGCATCCGCGACCACAACTTCTCGCTGGCCGGCCTGGTCGGCGTCGATCTCGCCGGCAAGACCGTCGGCGTGATCGGCTGCGGAAAGATCGGCCAGAAGGCGGCGCAGATTTTTCGCGGTTTCGAGATGCGCGTGCTCGGGCACGACCCCAACGCGAACACCAAATGGGCCGCCGCGCACGGGATCGAACTCACCGACATCGAAACGATCTGGCGCGAGAGCGACATCATTTCACTGCACCTGCCGCTGTTTCCGGAAACGGAATACCTCGTGCGCGCCGAGACCATCGCGCGCATGAAACGCGGCGTGATCGTGATCAATACAAGCCGCGGCAAACTCGTAAAAACGGACGACCTCATTGCCGGCATCCGCACTGGCCAGATCGGCGGGGTGTGCCTCGACGTCTATGAGGAGGAGGATGAGTATTTTTATCGCGATCACTCGGGCCTGATCCTTGACGACGCGACACTCGCGCTGCTGCTGACCTTCCCAAACGTTCTGGTCACCTCGCACCAGGCGTTCCTGACGAGGGAGGCCCTGCTGCAGATCGCGACGACCACGGTCGAAAACATCCTCGCGGCGGCAGAGGGACGCGCCCTCCTGCCGGGGACGGCGCTGGTAGAGGCGGGTCCCTAGTTCCTTCGCCGCCGCAGCTTCCGGCGCACGGCGTTGATCGCGTCGCTCGTTGCCTCGACGCGCAATGCCACGCAAAGGCCGACATAGATCGCGCCCGCCGGACCGACGACGGCGAGCAACGTGGCGACGCGCAAGGGAAAGGCGGCCCCGAACAATCCGTCGTGCAACCAGGTCGTCGCGGCCCAGCAGGCCGCGCCCAGTGCGGACGCGGCGACGCCGCAGCGCAGCAGCGTATCGAGCAGCCGGGCGGTGGCGAGCGTTCCCTCGGAGCGTTGCATCAAGGCATAGAGGACGAGAAAATTCGCCGTGGCCGCGACCGCGGTTGAGAGCGCGAGTCCGCGTGGCCCGAAATGCGCGTGGAAGATGAGCGTCCAGTTCATCGCAATGTTCAGCGCGATGGAGCCGAAGCTTACCAGCATGGGCGTCCATTTGTGTCCGATCGCGTAGAACGCGGGCGACAGCACCTTGATGCCCGAATAGCCGACGAGGCCGAGGGCATAGAACTGCAACACCCGCGCGGATTCCCCGGTATCCACGGCCGTGAAGCGTCCGTGGCCGTAGATCACGGACATGATGGGACCGGACAGAAACCAGAGGCCGACCGCGGC
>JAQTOP010000131.1 GCA_028713285.1 Terrimicrobiaceae bacterium | reverse complement strand
GCCGGAGCGGGCAGGAGGCGCGGGAATTTTTCGCCGAGCTTTTTGGCCATGCGACGCGGATGAACGTGGGCGGGCGCTAGTCCATTGAGAACGGACTGTACAGCGACTCCTCGTAGGCGGAGTCATACCAGTCGTCCACGATGGGCTCGTTGTAGGCGAACGGCTGCTCGTTCTGGTAGGCGGGATCGTTGTAATACTTGTCCAGTTGCCGCTTTTTGGTCGCTGCTGCGGCGGCGGGCGGGTTGTAGCCGTAGAAGCCCTGGGTCTCGCTGAGGTAGTTCAGCAGTTGCGGCGTCGCGCCGGCCGCGCGCAGGCCGCCGAGTTGCGAATACGTGAAGTTGTAAACCTTCTCGGTGCTCTGCAGGTAGCCGATGACGACCTGCGTGGGCACCTTCTTTTCGACCAGGTTCACGATGTCGTCGTAGTCGAGCGGGCGGGCGTTATAGACCTTGTTGTAGGTCGTGGCGTTGACGTTGCGCGAGGAGAGCGCCGCGGTGACCTGCGGATCGACCTGCGGGCCGGAAGCGCAGCCGAACAGCGCGGCGGTGGCGGCGAGAACGGCGAGCCTCGCCAGAGGGCGGAGGGTGTGGCTGGACATGGCTCCTGAATAGGTCAAGCGGCGGGCGCGGGCAACCTTTCATTGGGCGGGCGTCGCGCAAAAGAACGTTGCGCCCGACGCGTCGCAAAATACCTTCGCAACCATGAAGATCGCTACCATCGGCGCCGGGCGCATGGCGGGCGCCCTCGTTCGCGGGCTCGTGCATGCCGGAGTATGCACCCCGGCGGACATCGCCGTAGCCGATGCCATCCCCACCGCGCGGGAGCGACTCGCCGCCGACCTTGGCGCGCGGGCGGTCGCGACGAACGCGGATGCCGTGGCGGACGCCGATGTCGTGCTGCTCTGCGTGAAACCGGCCGACGTGTCCGCCGCCCTCGGCGCGTGCGCCGATGCGCTCTCAGGGCGGCTGCTCATTTCCATCGCGGCCGGCTGGTCGATCGACTCACTGGGCAAACACGCGGGCGCGGCGCGCATCGTGCGTGCCATGCCGAATACCCCGGCGCAGATCGGCGCGGGAGCCACCGCCTACGCGGGCGGTCCGACGGCGACCGCGGATGACCTCGCGCTGGCCGGGCGCATCCTCGGCGCGGTAGGCCTGGCGGTTGCGGTGCCCGAAAGGATGCTCGATGCGGTGACGGGCCTGAGCGGCAGCGGGCCGGCGTATGTCTTTCTCGTGATGGAGGCGCTCTCCGATGCCGGTGTGGCCGCCGGCCTGCCGCGTCCCCTCGCGACGCAGCTTGCGGTGCAGACCGTGCTCGGCGCCGCGAGGCTCGCCGCGGAAACCAACGAGCCTCCCGCGCAACTGCGCGAAGCGGTCACCAGCCCCGGCGGCACCACGGCGGCGGCGTTGCGCGTGCTCGACGCGGCGAACGTGCGCTCGGCTTTCGGCGACGCGGTGCGAGCCGCCACCGATCGCTCGCGCGAACTTGGCCAATGAGATTGCGCCTGATCGCGCTCGCAGCGCTCGCGGCATTCGGCGCGGCCCGGGCGGAGGATACCGCGCCTGCGCCGGCCGCTTCGCCCGCGCCGACGCCCGATCCCGCGCAGTATGTGCCGGAGGTGGCGCGCTCCGCGGCGGGAGAGGGAAACAGTGCGTTCGTCAAGGGCGACTTCAAGACGGCCCGCCGCGCCTATCGGCGCGTGCTGGAACTGGTGCCGAACAACCTCGTGGGGCTCGTCAACCTCGGGCTTGTCGAGTTTCGCTCCGGCAATCCGGCCGAGGCCGAGAAGCTGCTCAAGCAGGCGGTGCAGGAGCGGTTGGAAACCGGCGCGGCGTGGCTTACCCTCGGCATGATGTATTTCGACCAGAACCGCATCGAGGAGGCGTTCGCCGCGCTCAGCCAGGCCGTGCTCTACGATGGCGCAAATGCGCGCGCGCACAACTACCTCGGCGTCGTCCTGGGCCGCAAAGGCTGGCTCGACGGCGCGGAGGCCGAGCTGCGCCGGGCGGTGGAGATCGATCCCGAGGCGCGGGACGCGCACTACAATCTCGCCGTGATTTATCTACAGCGGAAACCGCCTGCCTTCGAGCTGGCGAGGAGGCATTACTTTCGCTCCATTGAACTCGGCGCACCGGCCGACCCGGACATCGAGAAAAATCTTACCGCACCCAAACCCACACCCTAGCCCATGCCAATCCTGACTCCACGCATCCTGCTCGCGATTGCCATTCTGCTCGCCGCGCTGCCCGCCCGGAGCGCGGTGCCCGTCGTCTATGGAAAATCGGCCATCCTCTTCGACGCGAACACCGGCGAGGTGCTCTACAAAAAGAACGAGACGATGCGCACGCCCATCGCGAGCACGCAGAAGCTCCTGACGTCGCTCATCATTGCGAAGTCGGGGAATCTCCAGGGCAGCCTCACCGTGCCGGCGGAAGCCCCTTTGCAGGAGCCGACGAAGCTCGGATTGAAAGTGGGCGATCGGTATTCGCGGCTGAATATTCTCACCTCGCTGCTGGTAAAAAGCGCGAATGACAACGCCGCCGCCCTCGCCGTGGACAACGCCGGCAGCATCCCCGCCTTTGCCGCGAAGATGAACGCCGAGGCCCGGCGCCTTGGCGCGAAGAATTCCAATTTCGTGAATCCCAACGGCCTGCCGAACCCCGCGCAGTATTCCACGGCGCGCGACCTCGCCTGCATCGCGCGGGCCGTCTATCGCAACCCCACGCTGCGCGACATCATCGACCGCCGGACCTATGTCTTCACCTACGCAAATGGCAAAACGACTCTCCTGACGAATACGAACCGCGTGCTGCGCAGCTACTCTTTTTGCAATGGCATGAAAACCGGCTACACGGAAATCGCGGGCCACTGCCTCGTGGCAAGCGGAGCTTACGGTGGCCGCGACATGATCGCCGTCGTGTTGAAAAGCGACAAGGCGCACGTGTGGGACGACGCCGCGAAGCTGCTCGAATACGGCCTCGGCATCGACCGGCAGCAGTTCGTGCTCAAGGGCGGCGACAGCTAGCCTCCCGCTCATGTCGCGCGCCTACACGCTCCACGCACCCGCCGCCGTGGCGGGCGGCATCGACTACGCGGCGGAGCTGAACGCGCAGCAGCTTGCCGCCGTGCAGAGCGCCCCGGGCCCGTCGCTCGTGATCGCCGGCGCGGGCAGCGGCAAGACGCGCACGCTCACCTTCCGCGTCGCGTGGCTGCTCGAGCACGGCGTGCCGCCGTCCGGCATCCTGCTGCTCACGTTCACGAACAAGGCAGCGCGCGAGATGCTCGACCGGGTCGCGGCGGTCGTGCCCGGCGGGGCCGACGAGATCTGGGGCGGCACGTTCCATTCGATTGGCAATCGCATCCTGCGCCGGCACGCCGAGGCTGTCGGATTCCGCCCGGGGTTCTCGATCATGGATCGCGAGGACCAGGAGGACATGGTCGAGGCGGTCGTTGCGCGCGAGGGCCTGCGCACGGCGGACCGGCGATTCCCCAAGGGCGGCGTACTCGCCGAGATTTTCGGGCTCGCGATCAATTGCGGCGAAACGATCCCGGCGATCCTCGCGCGGCGGTTCCCGTATTTCCTGCTGCTGGAGGAGCAGATCGAGCGCGTCGCCGTCGCCTACGAGGGCCGCAAGAAGGAGGCGAACTCGATGGATTTCGACGATCTTCTCGCGAAGACGCTCGAGCTTTTCACGACGAACGAGGAAATCGAGGCGCGCTACCAGCGGCAATTCCAGCACGTGCTCGTCGATGAATACCAGGATACGAACCGGCTGCAGGCCGAGCTGGTGGACCGCATCGCCGCGCGGCATGGCAGCATCATGGTCGTCGGCGACGACGCGCAGTCGATCTATTCGTGGCGTGGCGCAAACTTCGAGAACATCCTGCGCTTTCCTGAGAGACATCCCGGCGCGGAGGTCCACAAGATCGAGACGAACTACCGCAGCGTGCCCGAGGTGCTCGAGCTGGCGAACGCGGCGATCCTCGGCAACGCGCGTCAATTCCGCAAGGAACTGCGGGCGGTGCGGCCATCGACCGGCGTGCGGCCCGCGCTCGTGCCGCTCGCCACGAACAACGCGCAAGCCGCGTTCGTCGCGCAGCGGATTCTCGAATTGAACGAGGAGGGCGTGGATTTCCGGGAAATGGCGGTGCTGTATCGCGCGCACTACCAGTCGCTGGAGGTGCAGCTCGAGTTTACTCGGCGGGGGATTCCATTCGCGATCACGAGCGGGCTGCGGTTCTTCGAGCAGGCGCACATCAAGGACGTGGCGGCGTTCATGAAATTCTCGGTAAACCCGCGTGACGAGGTCGCCTTCAAGCGAATGATCCGGCTGCTGCCCGGCATCGGCGCGAAGTCGGCGGAGTCGATCTGGGCGAAAACCTCCGCCACGCTCGCGGGCGGCGGCGCCGTGGCCGGCCTGCGCACGGCGTGCAAGGTGCCCGCGAAGTCGCAAAAATCCTGGGACCAGCTCGTTCATACGCTCGAGGATCTGCGGCCCGGCGAGTCGCCCGTCGCGCCCGCCGCGATGATCGAGAACGTGCTGTTTGCGGTTTACGACGACTACATGCGCACGAAGTTCGCGAACTACGAGGCGCGCCGTGAGGATCTGAACACGCTGCAAAACTACGCCAAGCAATTTGCGACGACCGAGGAATTTCTCGCGCAGCTCGCATTGCTCGGCTCCGTCGAGACGGCCGACGCCGTCGGCGCGAATCGCGACGACGACGAGAAGGTCACGCTCTCGAGCGTGCATCAGGCCAAGGGCCTGGAGTGGCGCGCCGTTTTCGTGATCTGGCTCTCGGACGGCATGTTCCCCAGCTCGCGCTCATTGGATCGCGACGAGGACGTCGAGGAGGAGCGGCGGCTGTTTTACGTCGCGGTCACGCGCTGCAAGGACGAGCTGTATCTGACGTATCCCGAGTTGCGATTGAACGCGGGCTATGGCGAGGCGTTCCAGCGGCCGTCGCGGTTTCTGAACGAACTGCCCGAGACGCTTTACGAGAAGTGGGAGGTCAGCCAGGGCATGGGTGAATACGCGCCGAAGCCGGCCGCAACGCCGGCGGACGAGGATGAAGTCGAGCCCTGGTGATTCCCGTCGGGCGGGGGAAAACCGACATGCGCGCTGCAGGGTTCGAACCTGCGACTTCTTGCGTGTGAAGCAAGCGCTCTACCACTGAGCTAAGCGCGCGTTTGTTCGTCCTCGGGGATGAACGGCTATTGTTGACACGTTGAACCGCGGGCCTGCAACCCGTTTTTGCATTCCCTGCATCCAGGTGCGGGCAGGATGCGCCGCTCATTCCACCGCTCCGGAGCGATCGATGATTGTATTTTGTTGCACGCCGCTCATCGATGACCTTAACGATCAGCGCTGCGCAATCGAGCCGTCCACTCGCGTCTGCAAACATGAAAAAAATCATCCGGGGCATCCTGCGAATTCGAGCGCACGTCATACTTGGGCGGGCCGGGGTGAAATACGGCGCAAAGCCATTGTTTCCGACGTGGATTTCTCCGAGGTTCTATAACCATGGCGCGATCACGATCGGCGACCACCTTAGGATCGATAGCTTCTTCGATCCTGTTCGCATCGTTTGCGAGCAAGGGGCGTCTGTTGAGATCGGAAGCCACGTCTATATCAACACGGGCACCCACATTCAGGCCGTCGAGCGAATTTCGATCGGCGACCATGCGAAGATCGGTCCCAACGTTTACATCTGCGATTCCGGATTCCACGAAATCGACGCGGAGACACCCGCGAGGGCGGATCCCATACGGCTGGGGAAAAACACCTGGCTGGGGAGGAATTGCATGGTATTGCCCGGAGTCACCATTGGAGATCACTCCATCGTCGCTTCGCATGCGGTCGTGTCGAAGGATGTTCCGCCGAAATCCATTTGCGCCGGCGTGCCGGCGACGGTCATTCGCACATTGAATTGTCCCGACGATTGGATCCGAGCCTAGAGCGGGTGCGGCGATCGCCGCGGGCTAATCGTCCGCTGCACCTGCC
>JAQTOP010000038.1 GCA_028713285.1 Terrimicrobiaceae bacterium | reverse complement strand
CATGAAGTCCAGCGCCACCCTCGACGCGAACGAAGCGGTCGCGTCGGTCGCCTATCGGTTGAGCGAAACGATCGCGATCTATCCGATCACCCCGTCCTCGCCGATGGCCGAATGGTGCGATGAATGGACGGTCAAACAGCGCGGGAATCTTTGGAATTCCGTTCCCGATCTCGTCGAGATGCAATCCGAGGCGGGCGTCGCGGGCGCGATCCACGGCATGCTCCAGGTCAGCTCGCTGACGACGACGTTCACCTGCTCGCAGGGCCTCCTGCTGATGATCCCGAATCTTTACAAGATCGCCGGCGAGCTGCTGCCCTTCTGCTTTCACGTCACCGCGCGCACGCTGGCCACGCACGCGCTGTCGATCTTCGGCGATCACTCCGACGTGATGGCGTGCCGGCAGACGGGCGTGGCGATGCTCGCGTCGAACTCCGTGCAGGAGGCCCAGGACCTCGCGTGCATCGCGCACTGCGCCACCCTCGCGACGCGCGTGCCGTTCCTGCATTTCTTCGACGGCTTCCGCACCTCGCACGAAATCGCGAAGATCGAGCTGCTCCCGGACGAAATCCTGCGCGCCATGGTGGATGAAAAGTGGATCGAGGCGTTTCGCCATCGCGCACTCACTCCCGAGCATCCGGCGATCCGCGGCACGGCGCAGAATCCCGATGTGTTCTTCCAGGCCCGCGAGGCCTGCAACGGCTTTTACAGCCGCATCCCGGGCGTGGTCCAATGCCTCATGGACCAGTTCGCAAACCTGACCGGACGGCGCTACGAATTGTTCCAATATGCGGGGCACCCCGAGGCCGATCGGGTCGTTGTCGCCATCGGTTCCGGCGCCGAGACGGCGGAGGAAACGGCGCTCGAATTGAACGCGCGCGGCGAGCGGACGGGCGTCGTCAAAGTGCGGCTCTACCGGCCCTTCTCGGTTCCGGATTTCATCAATGCCCTGCCGCCGACCGTGCGCAGCATTGCGGTGCTGGACCGCACGAAGGAGCCCGGTGCCATCGGTGAGCCGCTCTATCTCGATGTGCTCGCGGCGTTGAGCGAGGCGCGTGCGGCGGGCCTCTCGCGATTCGAGGTCGAACCCGTGGTGATCGGCGGACGCTACGGCCTGTCCTCGAAGGAATTCGATCCCGCGATGGCCAGGGCGGTTTTCGATGAGCTGAAAAAAGAGCGCCCGCGCCATCATTTCACCGTGGGCATCAACGACGACGTCACCGGCCTTTCCCTCGGCGTCGACTCGGAATTCGACATCGAAAGCCCCGACGTGGTGCGCGCGGTTTTCTTCGGACTCGGCTCGGACGGCACCGTCGGCGCGAACAAGAACTCGATCAAAATCATCGGCGAGGAGACGCCGAACTACGCGCAGGGCTACTTCGTCTATGACTCGAAAAAGTCGGGCGCGATGACGATCTCGCACCTGCGCTTCGGGCCCAGGCCCATCGCGTCGCACTATCTGATCAAGCGCGCGAACTTCGTGGCCTGCCACCATTTCCAGTTCCTGGATCAATACGACGTGCTCGGCTACGCGGCCGATGGAGCCACGCTGCTGCTCAACACCAGCTTCCCACCGGAGCGGGTATGGGACCGCCTGCCGCGCGAGGTCCAGGAGGAAGTCGCGGCGAAGGGGCTCCGTTTCTTCGCCATCGACGCGGCCCGGGTCGCGCAGGAATCGGGCATGGGGGGACGGATCAACACGATCATGCAGACCTGTTTCTTCGCGATTTCGGGCGTGCTGCCCCGCGACGAGGCCATCGCCCAGATCAAGCGCGCCATCGAGAAAACCTATGGCCGCAAAGGCGAACACATCGTGCAGCAAAATTTCGCCGCCGTGGACCAGACGCTCGCAAGCCTCCACGAAATCCCCATTCCCGCCGCGACAGCCGCGGGCGCCGCGCGTTCCGCGCCGGTGCCCGCGGAAGCGCCGGACTTTGTGAAACGCGTCACCGCGACGATGCTCGCAGGCAAGGGCGACCTGCTTCCCGTAAGCGCATTTCCCGTGGACGGCACCTGGCCCACGGGCACGGCAAAATGGGAGAAGCGGAATATCGCGGACGAAATTCCGGTCTGGGAGCCGTCCCTCTGCATCCAGTGCAACAAGTGCGCGATTGTCTGTCCGCATGCCTGCATCCGCCCGAAATTCTACGCGCCGGAGCTCCTTGCCGCCGCGCCCGCCACCTTCCTTTCCACGGACTTTCGATCCGCGGAATTTTCGGGCCGGAAATACACGCTGCAGGTCGCGCCCGAGGATTGCACCGGCTGCAGCCTTTGCGTGCAGGTCTGCCCGGCCAAGGACAAGGCCAATCCCCGCCGCAAGGCAATCAACATGCGCCCGCAGACGCCGCTGCGCGAGACCGAGCGCGAGAACTACGCGTTCTTTCTCGACCTCCCGTCACCCGACCGGGCCCGGCTCAAACCCGAAGTGAAAAGCAGCCAGTTTTTTGAACCGCTGTTTGAATACTCGGGCGCGTGCGCCGGCTGCGGCGAGACGCCCTACCTCAAATTGCTCACGCAACTTTTCGGCGACCGCGCCGTGATCGCGAACGCCACGGGCTGCTCGTCGATCTACGGCGGCAACCTGCCCACGACGCCCTACACGACGAACTCCGCCGGGCGCGGACCGGCCTGGTCGAACTCGCTCTTCGAGGACAACGCCGAATACGGCCTCGGCATGCGCTTCGCCATCGACAAGCAGACCGCAATCGCCCGCGAGCTCCTGCAGATGCTCGCGCCGCAATTGGGGGATGAATCGGTTTCGGAAATTCTCGACGCCTCGCAGGATGGCGATGCGGAAATCGCCGCCCAGCGAGAGCGGGTCCGGCATTTGCAACTCATGCTCGCGCAAATCGCCGGCCCCGATGCGCGCCGCCTCGCGGCCATCTCCGATGCGCTCGTGCGCAAGAGCGTCTGGATCGTGGGCGGGGACGGCTGGGCCTACGACATCGGCTTCGGCGGGCTCGATCACGTCTTCTCGCTCGGCCGCGACGTGAACATCCTCGTGCTCGACACGGAGGTCTATTCCAACACCGGCGGCCAGCAGTCGAAATCGACCCCGCTCGGCGCGAGCGCGAAATTCGCGACGGCGGGAAAAGTCACCCCGAAGAAAGATCTCGGGCTCATTGCGATGAGCTACGGCTCGATCTACGTGGCCCGCATCGCGCTCGGCGCGAAGGACTCGCAAACCGTGAAAGTTTTCGACGAGGCCGAGCGGTTCCCCGGCACGTCGCTCATCATTGCCTACAGCCACTGCATCGCCCACGGCTACGCGATGCGCTTCGGGCTCGATCAGCAGAAGCTCGCCGTCGATTCCGGCACGTGGCCGCTCTACCGGTTCGACCCGCGCCGCACCGAAGCCGGGCTGCCCGCCTTCCAGCTCGACAGCGGGCCGCCGAAAGTCCCCGTGTCGCGCTACCTCGCCAACGAACTCCGCTTCCGCATGATCGAAAAGAGCGATCCCGCCCGATACAAGGAATTGCAGGCCGCCGCGCAAGCGGACACGGAGCGCCGGTGGAAGCTCCACCAGCAACTGGCCGAACCCCAGCCCTCAACCGAACCCGCCCCATGAACCTGAGCACGAACTATCTCGGCCTCGCGCTCAAGCATCCGCTCATGCCCGGCGCATCGCCCATGGTCGATAACCTCGATCTGGTGCGCCGCCTCGAGGACGCCGGCGCCGCCGCGATCGTGATGCACTCGCTCTTCGAGGAGCAGATCGATCTCGAAGGCCGCGCCTACGACCGCGACGTCGAGAGCTACAACGACTCGTTCTCCGAGGCGCTCTCGTTCCTGCCCGAGGCCGACGAATTCGCCCTCACTCCCGATCAATACCTCGAGCAGTTGCGCCGGGTCAAAGCGGCCGTCGGTGTGCCGGTGATCGGGTCGCTCAACGGCGCGACCCTTGGCGGCTGGACCCGCTATGCCGGCCTGATGGAGAGCGCCGGCGCCGACGCCATCGAGCTGAATTGCTACGACCTTCCCTCCGACCCGGCGGAAACGGCGAGAACTGTCGAGGGTGACATCCTCGAGATTCTTCGCTCCGTGCGGAGAAGCGTGGCGATTCCGGTGGCGTTGAAACTCTCCCCCTTCTTTTCCTCATTGCCGAACTTCGCGCGCAAGGCGGCGGACGCCGGCGCGGGCGGCCTCGTGCTGTTCAACCGGTTCTATCAGCCCGACATCGACATCGAGAATCTCGAGGTGCTCCCGACGCTGGAGTTTTCCACCTCCTCCGAGCTGCGGCTGCGGCTGCGCTGGCTCGCGATCCTCCACGGCGGCTTGAATGCGTCGCTTGCCGTGAGCGGAGGCGTGCATTCGTCCGCGGATGCCATCAAGGCGATCATGGCCGGCGCCGATGCCGTGCAGATGGTTTCCGCGCTGCTCCAACATGGCCCCGAGCGGCTCGGCGACGTGCTGCGCGAAATGACGCGCTGGCTCGAGGACCATGAATACGAATCCCTCGACCAGCTCCGCGGCTCGATGAGCCTGTGGCATTGCCCGGACCCGTCGGCATTCGAGCGGGCGAATTACATGCGCATCCTCCAGGGATGGCGCGTTTAGAAATTCACCCGGAAGGAACCCTCTCCGACGTGGCCGCGAAAATTCTCATCATCAATTGCGGCAGCTCGTCGCTCAAGTTTGCCCTGCTCGAGGGCGACGCGATCCTCGCCGAGGGAATCTTTGAGCGGCTTGGGCTTCCCGAGGCCTCCGCGCGCTGGAGGATCGGGAACGACACGGCGACCGCGGAACATCCCCGCGCGAATCACGAACGGGCCCTCGCCGAGGCGGTGGCGCTCCTCGAAGCGCATTTCGGAACGCCGCTTCCCGTTAATGCGGTGGGCCATCGCGTCGTGCATGGCGGCGAATTTTTCAGCGAGGCGAAGCTCATCGATTACGAGGTGATCGCAAAGATCGAGTCCTGTCGCGATCTCGCCCCGCTGCACAACCCCGCGCACGCCATCGGCATTCGCATTGCGCGGAAACTTTTTCCGTCCGTTCCCCACGTCGCCGTCTTCGACACGGCGTTTCACCAGACGATGCCCGAGCACGCGTGGCTGTATGCCGTGCCTTACGAGATGTATAAGCGATACGCCGTACGCCGCTACGGCGCGCACGGGACGAGTCACGAGCACGTGGCCCGCACGGCCGCGAACGCGCTGGGCCGCCCGATCGAGGAGCTTCACCTCGTCACGGCGCACCTGGGGAACGGATGCAGCGCCTGCGCCGTGCGCGAGGGGAAAAGCGTGGACACCACGATGGGCCTCACCCCGCTGGAAGGGCTCGTCATGGGGACGCGCAGCGGCGATATCGATCCCAACATCATTCCTTATCTGCGGCGGGTCTCCGGCATGCCCGTGGAGGAAATCATCGAAATGCTGAATCACCGGAGCGGATTGCTGGGTGTCTCGGGGGTAAGCAACGACATGCGCGCCGTGGTGCAGGCCGCGGACGAAGGCTACCACCGCGCGACTCTCGCGATCGATCTCTTTTGCTATCGCCTCGCGAAGGGGGTGCTCGCGATGGCGGCCGGTCTGGACCGGATCGACGCGCTCGTCTTCACCGGTGGCATCGGCGAAAACAACGCCCGGGTGCGCGCCCGCGTGCTCGAGTTCCTTCAAATCCTCAAGCCGGAAATCGATCCCGACCTCAATCGCGCACACGGACGCGAATCGCGCGGACGCATCACGCGGGACGCGTCCGGTCTGCTTTGCATGGTCGTTCCCACCTCCGAAGAACGCGCGATCGCCAAACAAACTGCGGCATTTTTGAAAACTTGAATTCCTCCTCATGAAACACACCTTCTTCCTCGCTCCCATCTCGAGCGGCGCCGGCCTCACGACCGTGTCGCTCGGCCTTCTCCGCGCGCTCGATAAGCGCGGCCTGCGCGTCGGATTTTACAAAGCCATCGGCCAGGGCGCCGGACGCGACCAGGGACCGGAACGCTCGACGCACTTCGTCCGCGCCACGAGCGGCCTTACACCGGCAACTCCGATTTCGCTGCAGGATGCGGAAAAGATGGTTTCCGACGGCCATTCCGACGAGCTGATGAATACCGTGATGCAGCGATTTCACGAGTCGGCCGGCAGCGCGGATGTGATGGTGGTCGAGGGCCTCATCGCGACGCCCGACGACGCTTTCGTCGGCCCGTTGAACGCCGAGTTGATCCGCACCCTTGGGGCGGAAGTCCTTCTCGTGAGCAACACGGTTTCAGGCCCCGGCCAGTCGCTGCGCGACCAGATCGACTTCGCCGTCCGGCTCTACGCGAACGGTGATCGGACGCGCATCGCCGGCTGCATCCTGAATCGGCTGCCGCCCCGGGAAGGAGAATCCACCAAGGACGCCATTTCCCGGGCGAAAGCGGAATACGACGCGCTGCCCTTCCGTCCGCCGGAGCTCGTCGGACTCATTCCCGAGAACGAGACCCTCACCCAATGCCGCACGCGGGACATCGCCCGCCATCTCGACGCCGACGTGCTCGCGGCGGGCGAGATCGACACCCGGCGCGTGAAAGCCATCCATCTGCTCGCGCGCACGGTGCCGAACATGATGCACGTGTTCCGGCCCGGCAACGTGCTCGTCACGCCCGCGGATCGCGACGACGTGTTCCTCGCCGCCTGCATGGCAGCGCTCAAGGGCATTCCCCTCGCCGGGCTGGTGCTCACCGGCGACACCCCGGTGGACGGGCGAATCTTCGCGCTTTGCAGCCCCGGCATCGCGACCGGCCTGCCCGTGCTGCGCGTCAGCACAAACTCCTACACGACCGCGAACAGGCTGTATTCGATGAGCGCCGAGGTGCCGTCCGACGACCTGCCGCGCATCCAGTCGGCGATGGAATTTGTGTCGGATCACATCAACGCCGCCTGGATCGAGGAGCGATGCAAGCGCGATCTCGAGACCCGCATGTCGCCCGCGGCGTTTTGTTTCCAGCTCACCGAACGCGCCCGCGCGGCGAACCGGCGGATCATCCTGCCCGAGGGTTCCGAACCCCGCACGATCCGCGCCGCCGCGATCTGCGCCGAGCGCGGCATCGCCCGTTGCGTGCTGCTCGGTGACCCCGCGGAAATTCGCAGTGTCGCGACCGCGCAGGAAGTGACGCTGCCACCCGGCGTGGAAATCATCGACGCGTCGGCCGTCCGTGCGAACTACGTCGAGCCGATGGTCGAGCTGCGCAGACACAAGAATCTCTCCCGCCAGGCGGCCGCGGATCAGCTCGAGGACAACGTCGTTCTCGGGACCATGATGCTCGCTCTCGGCGAAGTGGACGGCATGGTCTCCGGCGCCGCGCATTCCTCCGCCAGCACCGTGCGCCCGGCCCTCCAGCTCATCAAGACGAAGCCGGGCATCCGGTCCGTCTCGTCGATCTTCTTCATGTGCCTGCCCGACCAGGTGCTCGTATATGGCGATTGCGCCGTGATTCAAGATCCGGACGCCGCGACGCTGGCGGAGATCGCGATCCAGAGCGCGGAGTCCGCGCGGCAGTTTGGGATACCTCCCCGCGTGGCGATGATCTCGTATTCCACCGGCACGAGCGGTTCGGGGGCGCACGTGGAAAAGGTGCGCGAGGCCACGCGCATCGCGAAGGAGGTCCGCCCCGACCTGCTCCTCGACGGCCCGCTGCAATACGACGCGGCCGCGACGGCCGATGTGGCCGGGAAGAAAGCGCCCGACAGCCCGGTCGCCGGACGGGCGACGGTCTTCGTGTTTCCCGATCTGAACACCGGCAACACGACCTACAAAGCTGTGCAGCGCAGCGCGAACGTCATCTCCATCGGCCCGATGCTCCAGGGCTTGCGCCGC
This sequence comes from Terrimicrobiaceae bacterium, assembly GCA_028713285.1. Taxonomy (GTDB): domain Bacteria; phylum Verrucomicrobiota; class Verrucomicrobiia; order Chthoniobacterales; family JAATET01; genus JAATET01. Next base: position 20,702 of record JAQTOP010000038.1, on the reverse strand, counting down.
CCGGTGAACGACCTCTCCCGGGGCGCGCTCATCGAGGACATCGTCTATACAATCGCGCTCACCGCGGTGCAGGCCGCGCAGGATTCCTGAACAAAAATTGGCCGCCTTTCGCCAAATCAAGTGGAGTGCCGTCGGCGCCGAATCGCCAGATTCCCCCTGCGGATCGATTCGCTGGCGCTGCTGATGGCGACAGCCGCCGGTCCAGGGAAAAAATGAATACCACTCGCATCGCAATCTCACACAAGTCACCCATCGCTCATCTGGCCTGCCTCGCCCTCGCGCTCACCGCGCTGGCGCCACTCCACGCGGGCACAGACACACCACAGCCTCGAGCCGGGGAAAAGTCCTCTGCGTTCGCCACCTGGCTGAATGGAAAATACGCCACCGGCACCTGGTTCGGATTGCGCGAATCGCTCGAAAGCCGCGGAATCGATATTTACGGGAGCTGGAAGGGGACGTTCTACGGCCTCACCGGCGGCGGGCTCGATTCACCGCACGGCGCCTTTGACGAGGAACTCACGCTGGGCCTCACCCTCGACCTCGGCAAGCTCGCCGGCATCGACGGATTGACCGCGCAGGGATCGGTGCGCTACCGCGACGGCCGCAGCCCGAACAACTACGTCGGCGCGTCCAGCACGTTCAACCCCTCGCGGTATCAAAGCGGCCAGCAGTGGCGGCTGATGCCATTTTACCTCACCTACACGACGCCCGAACTTTTCGGCGCGAAGGATTTCCTCACGATCTCCGGCGGCTGGCAGAATGCGTATATGTTCTTCGGCGATCAGCCGGAGTCGAAGCTTTTCACAAACAATGCGATTGGCACCACGAAGGGCATCGGCGGAGTAAACGGCTTCCCATGGAGCAGCAGCTACGCCGCGTGGGGCGGCTACCTCAAGATTAGGCCGGTCGATTGGTATTACGCGATGTCAGGCCTCTACATGGCCATTCCCGATGCGACGAACCGGTTGAATCACGGTCTCGACCTGGCGGGCTTCGCGCCAAATCCAAATCAGAACGGCCTCTATTTTCTGGCCGAGACCGGTTTCACGCCGAAGATCGGCCCCGCAAAGCTGCCCGGAAAATACGCGTTCGGTTCGATTTATTGGGGACTGGAAAACCGCTCGTTCTACGGCCAGACCTACGACCAGAAATACACCTTCTACTGGCAGGCGGATCAGATGCTCTTCCGCGAACCCTCGGCGCAGACGCCCGCGCCGACGGCCAAGGGACCGTCGGACGGCAAGACCTTCAAGGAAGAACCGGTCGAGCCAGCCAGGCTCAGCGAGCAGGGGCTCTACGCGTTCACGTTCCTGAACTACGCGCCGCAGTATGACAACGCCATGCCATTCTACGCCCACGCCGGCCTCGTCTATAAGGGCCTCCTGCCCGGTCGCGACAAGGACCAGCTCGGCGTGGCATTCGGCTACGGCAACTACAGCTTCGACAAGATCGTAGCCGAGCAGGACGCCGGCAAGTCGATCCACCAGACTTACGAAGCGGTGGCCGAGGCGGACTACCGCGTGCAGGTGACCCGGTTCGTTTACGTCCAGCCCTTCTGGCAATACATCATCCGGCCAAACGGCGCCGGCCTCGTCCAGAACGCAAATATCTTCGGCCTCCACATGTGCGTAACCTTTTAACTGATATGACCCACCCTTCAGCGCGGAAAAGCGTCGCGGCCCGCAGCTTCCCGGCAATACCTCATCGAGCCAATTCCGCCGGTCCCAGCCGCGCGCGCAAACCCGCGGAGGCGATCTCCGGATTTCGCCAGGAGGCGGTTTGCTACTTTCTGCGCCGCGCCGACATATTCGCCGATTTAGCCGAGGCCGACCTGCGTGATCTCGCGGAGGCCGCCGTCCTCAAGACCCTCGGCAAGGGCGCTTACCTCTTCCACAAAAACGACGTCGCTCCCGGCATCTATCTCGTGCGGCGCGGGATCATCAACTTCCACCGCGTCGCCGTGGACGGGCGAGAAATCGTCATCCATTTTTATCGCGCTGGCGAAATGCTCGCCGAGATCGCGGCCGGCGCGGGCGAGGGTTGCCCCGCGGATGCCCGCGCCGTGCTGCCCAGCGAGGTGATTGTCATTCCCCGGCGGACTTTCCTGGCGAAATTCCGCCAGTGCCCCGACCTCGCCCTTCGGTTGCTCACCTCGCTCGATCTCCAAATCCACCGACTGGCGGATTCGCTCGAGGATTTCGTTTCACGCAGCGCCGCGACCCGGTTTGTGCAATGGCTGCTGCGCCAGGGCGTGGATGAATCCAGCCACGATACCGTCGAAATCCACCTCGGGACGACGAAGCGCGCCCTCGCCGGCGAACTCGGCGTGCGGCAGGAAACGCTTTCCCGCATCCTGCGCGAGTTGAGCGATTTCGGGCTCCTGCGCGTGTGCGGCCGCAAAATCACGATTACCAATCCCGGAGCCCTGCGCGCGACCCTGGCTGCGGGATTGCCGGCGGCGGCGTAATTTCTTGCGCTCTCAATGGACGAGACCGGCATCCACGCATCCCTGCGCCCGAAACTCCTGCCACCGGGCAGGCCGCGCGCCGCGACGGAAAAGCTCCGTCTGGATCGCCTCCTTCGCCGCGGCGTCCAGCAGGGCCGGGTGAATAGTGGTTCGCAAATCGTAGGCGACACCCGCCATCAGCACCTCGTCGAGGGCGCCCATGCCGGCGCGCCAGCTCGCCGGGATCCGGGTGATGGCGTCGTAACGGCCGTCGAAGGGGGCCTTGATATCCAGCCCGACCCAGCTCAAGAGGGGTAGCACGCGGCGAAGCCGGCCCGGATAAACGCCGGCGGTATGCAGCCCGACCTTAAACCCCAGGCGGAGCACGGCGCGAATGGCGGCCTCGAGCGCGGGCTGCGCGGTCGGTTCGCCGCCGCTAAAGACCACGGCATCGAGCAGGCCACGCCGCTTTGTCAGAAACGCCTCGACCTCCGGCCACGTAATCGCACCCGCAGTGAAGGGCTGCAGGTGCGGATTATGGCAATAGCGGCAGCGCCACGGGCAGCCCTGGCAGAAGAGCACGGCGCTCAGATGCCCGGGGTAATCGACCGTGGAAAATGGGGCCAGCCCGCCGACGCGCAGCCGCTCAGGCCGCAAGGGCGCGCACCTCCACGGTGCGGGCCTCGCGGAAAGGCCGCCTCTCCCGATGCTCGCTTTGCTTTCCGATGTTGAACTGCGAGACGGGCCGGTGGTAGCCCATCACGCGGGTCCAGATTTCGCAGGGTTGGCGTTCGTGGTCTTCGAGTTTGGTGTTCATAGAATGGTGACGTGCGTGCTGCGCTTGCGGGCGAGGCGCTCCTCGTCGCAGCGCGGACAAAACCGCTGCTCGCCCGGCAGATAGCCGTGAACAGGGCAGATCGAAAACGTCGGCGTGATCGTCAGATAGGGAATGCGAAACCGGCTCAGGACACGGCGCACGAGGTCGCGACAGGCCCCGCTGCTGGAAACCCGCTCCGGCAAATACAAATGGAACACGGTGCCGCCGGTGTAGCGGGATTGAATCTCCTCCTGGTGCTCGAGCGCTTCGAAGGGATCCTCCGACCCGCCCACAGGAAGCTGCGTCGAGTTCGTGTAATAGGGCGCTTCGGGCGTGCCGGCCTGGAGGATGCCGGGATGCCGCCGCTGATCGACGCGCGCGAAGCGATAGGTCGTGCCCTCCGCCGGGGTGGCTTCGAGATTGTAAAGATGCCCGGTCTCCTGCTGGAACGCGGCGATGCGTTCGCGCAAATGGTCGAGCAGCCGCAGGGCGAACGCCCGGCCCCAGGCGGTGGCGATGCTCTCCGCGTCGGCCGTGAAGTTGCGGATGCATTCGTTCACGCCATTGATGCCGATGGTGGAAAAATGGTTGCGCAGGGTGCCGAGGTAGCGGCGCGTGTAGGGGTAAAGCCCGCGGTCCATCTGCTCCTGGATGACGGTGCGCTTGATCTCGAGGCTCTCCTTCGCGAGATCCATCAGGACGTCGAGCCGCGCGAAGAGCCCCTCCTCGTCGCCGGGATGCAGGTGGCCGAGCCGCGCCATGTTGATCGTCACCACGCCGATCGAGCCAGTCTGCTCCGCCGAACCGAACAGCCCGTTGCCGCGCTTGAGCAGCTCGCGGAGGTCGAGCTGCAGCCGGCAGCACATCGAGCGCACCATTCCGGGCTGGAGGTCCGAGTTGAGAAAATTCTGAAAATACGGCAGGCCGTATTTCGCGGTCACGTCGAAGAGCAAATCCGCCGTGTCGCTCTCCCACGGGAAGTCGGCGGTGATATTGTAGGTCGGGATCGGGAAGGTGAAGACCCGTTGACGCGCGTCGCCGGCAGCCATCACCTGCAGGAAGGCCCGGTTGATCCTGCGCATTTCCTCCGAAAGGTCGCCATAGACGAACGCCGCCGGCTTGCCTCCGATCAGCGGATGTTGCGTCCGCAAATCATCGGGGCAGACCCAATCGAAGGTGAGGTTCGTAAACGGAGTCTGCGTTCCCCAGCGCGAAGGGACGTTCAGGTTAAAGACAAACTCCTGCAGGTTCTGCCGCACGGCGTCCTCGTCGAGACCATCCACTCGCACGAACGGAGCCAGATACGTGTCCACCGAACTGAAGGCCTGCGCGCCGGCCCATTCGTTCTGCAAGGTGCCCAGGAAGTTCACCATCTGACCCAGCGCGGTGCGCAGGTGCCGCGGCGGGCCCGACTCGACCTTGTTCGGCACGCCGTTGAACCCCTCCGCAAGCAGCATGCGCAGCGACCAGCCCGCGCAATATCCCGCCAGCATGTCGAGGTCGTGGATGTGATAGTCCCCGTCGCGATGCGCGCGACCGATCGCTTCGGGATAGATGTGGTCGAGCCAGTAGTTGGCGGTGAGCTTGCCGCCGACGTTGAGAATCATCCCGCCCAGCGAGTAGCCCTGGTTCGCGTTCGCGTTGACCCGCCAATCCCGGCGATCCAGGTAGTCGTTCAAGGACGAAACCGGATCCACGATCGTCTGCGTTGGAAAAGGAGCATTCATGCGGGATTTACTACATGTTGTGCCCGATGGTTAAAGCAGGCGCTATATCTTGTAGTCACCCCTCATGGGCACGGACATTGACCCCGATCAATGTTCCGCAGAAATATCCGCTGGATGAGCGGCCGGAAGGCTACGGCTGCAGCCGGGTCCGCCGCCAGGCCCCGCTGTAGGCGCGCTTGTAGAGAATCCGGTCGTGCAGCTCATGCTCGCCGTATTGCCAGAACTCGATCGCCTCCGGCGCGAGCCGATAGCCGCCCCAGGAATCGGGCAGCGGCACCTGCCCGTCGCTGAACTTCCGCAGCATCTGGTGGAACTTGGCCTCGAGCAGCGCGCGCGACGTGATCGCCGAGCTTTGCGCGGATACCCAGGCGCCCACGCGGCTCTTGAACGGGCGCTTGAGAAAATACGCCAGCGACTCGGACGAGGTGATCTTCTCCACGCAGCCGGTAATCTCGATCTGCCGCGAGATGGCCAGCCACGGGAACAGGACGGCCGCGCGAGGGTTCTCGGTGAGCTGCGCCGCCTTTTCACTCGTGTAGTTCGTGAAAAACACGAAACCCCGCTCGTCCCACGCTTTCAGCAATACGGTGCGGCAGGTCACCCGGCGGTCCGCGCCGGCGGTGGCGAGGCTCATCGCGTTTGCCTCCGGCACGCCCGCCGCGCAGGCCCCGTCGAACCATTCGCCAAACACGACGAAAGGGCTCGGATCCATCGCCGGGCCGTCCAGCGGCTCATGGCGTATTTCCTTGTGGGGGTTGAAGGAGGAACGCGTTTCCAAGGTTTGCATGATCGCATCCTACACCCGTGCGCGCGCGGCAGGTTTGATTTACGTCAAATCCGGGCGCAATTTTGCAATACCCGCGCGACTCCGCGAAGCAAAATGGCCAGATGCGTTCGGACGTGGGATGGTGCATCGATGAATAGTGCGTCGCCGCTCGATCTGCCGCACGCCCGCGCGGACTTCCCGTTTCTCCAAGTCGAGGTGAACGGGCGCCGCGTGGCGTATCTCGACAATGGCGCGAGCACGCAAAAGCCGCGCGCCGTCATCGAGCGCATGGCCGGCTTTTCCGCGCGCGAATACGCGAACGTCCACCGCGGCATCCACCTGTTGAGCGAGCGCGCGACCGCGGCCTACGAGGCAGCCCGCGAGCGCGCGGCGGAGTTTCTCGGCGCGCCGCAGCCCGAGTGCATCGTGTTCACGCGCGGCACGACAGAAGGCATCAACCTCGTCGCCAACGCCTGGGGCGAAGCGAACGTCCGCGCGGGCGACACGATCCTGCTCACCGAAATGGAGCACCACAGCAATCTCGTGCCGTGGATCGAGCTGGCCCGGCGCAAGGGCGCTCGAGTGAAATACGCGCCGGTCACGGAACTCGGCGCGGCGCTCGACCTCGAAGCCGCCCGCCGCCTCATTGCGGCGCGGCCCCGGCTCTTCGCCTTCGCCCACGTGTCGAATACGCTCGGCGTGATTTCACCCGCCGCGGAGCTCTGCGCCCTCGCCCGCGAGCTGGGCGTGACGACCTTGATCGACGGCGCGCAAAGCGCGGGGCATCTACCGGTGAATGTCTCGGAAATCGACTGCGATTTCTTCGCCTGCTCCGCGCACAAGATGTGCGGTCCCACCGGCATCGGCCTGCTGTATGGCCGGCACGCGTTGCTCGAGGCGATGCCACCGTGGCAATATGGCGGCGAGATGGTCGAGCGCGTGGAATACACGGGCGCGACCTTCCGCCCGCCGCCGGCCCGCTTCGAGGCCGGAACCCCTGCAATCATCGAGGCCGCCGGTCTGCACGCGGCGCTGGACTACGTCGAGAGCGTGGGGCTCCCTGCGGTGGCGGCGCATTGCGAGCGCCTCGGCGAACTGACGGCGGAGGCCCTGCGCGCCATCGAGGGCGTGCGCGTCTTCGGCCCGCCGGGGCATCGCGCGGGGCTCGTGACGTTCCATGTTGAAAGCGTGCATGCCCACGACCTCGCTTTCTTCGCCAACGACCTTGGCGTCGCCATGCGGGCCGGGCACCATTGCGCGCAGCCACTCATGCGCAAGCTCGGCGCGCCCTCCTCGTGCCGCATGAGCTTTTACCTCTACAATACGGACGCCGAGCTGGCCCGCGGCGTGGAAGCGGTGCGCGAGGCGATCGACTTTTTCTCGAGATCATGAATACCGAGCTTTATCAGGAGGTGCTGCTGCAACACTCGCGGCGCCCGCGCAATTTCGGCCCGCTCGAAGGAGCCACGCACCGCGCGGAAGGCGTGAATGCCATGTGCGGCGACGAAATCGGCGTCGAACTCTCGCTCGCCGACGGCGTCGTGCGCGCGGCAAAATTCACCGGCAGCGCATGCGCGATCTGCACGGCGTCGGCCTCGATCCTTACAGTCGAAGTCGCCGGCCAGCCGGTCGGCGAAGCGCGGACGCTGGCCGACGATTTTCGAAAATACACGATCACCGGCGTTGCAACTGAGGCGGTGGCGCAGCGCCCGCGGCTCGAGGTGATGGGGTCGGTGCACAAGTTCCCCCAGCGCGTGAAATGCGCGACGCTCCCGTGGGAGACGCTGCTCGCCGCGATGGAAAATCCCGCTCCGGAAAACTGAAGCGCCAGGGACATCCCGCCTTTACGCTGCCCGGCAAATGCGGCATGCGTAGCCGGCTGGTGGGGTTCTCGCGCAACATTCCGCTCTTCATCGCGTTCCGCGTGCTGTTCAACGCGCGGTTCTACTATCCCGTCCTCGGCATTCTGTTCCTCGATCTCGGGCTCACGCTCGAGCAGTATGCGCTGCTGAACGTCGCTTGGGCCGTGGCGATCGTGACGCTCGAAATCCCCTCCGGCGCGCTGGCCGACGTCATCGGACGCAAGCGTATGGTCGTGCTCGCGGCCGGGCTGATGGTGCTGGAGATGCTCCTCTTCGCCTTCGCACCGGCCGGCCGGCCCGGTCTGCTCTTTGCGCTGCTGCTGCTCAATCGCGTGCTCAGCGGCGCCGCGGAAGCCTGCGCCAGCGGGGCGGACGAGGCACTGGCCTTCGACTCGCTTCCCTCGGAGAATCGGAACGCGGCATGGCCCAGGGTGCTCGAGCGCCTGATGCGCTGGCAGTCGGGCGCATTCTTCGTCGCGATGATTCTCGGCTCCCTGCTCTATGATCCGGCTTTTGTCCGAAGCGCCGCCCGGCTGCTCGGCAGCCGATGGAATCCCTCCGCGCAAGACACGGTGCGCTGGCCGGTGGATCTCACGCTGCTCAGCTCGCTGGTCTGTCTCGCCGTGACTCTGGCCCTGCGCGAACCTCCGGCGCATCGCGCGACCGCCGGGGCTCCGACTCTGCGACTCGCGCTGCAAGCCATTCGCGACGGGGCCCGCGCCGTGGTTACCGACCGGCGCATCCTCCTCGCCCTGCTGGCCGCCCTTTCCTGCGACAGCATCGTGCGCCTGTTCATGACCTTCGAAAGCAACTACCTCCGCCTGATCGCGCTGCCGGAGTTCTCATTCGGCGTCATCGGCTCGACGATCGGCCTGCTGGGCTTCGTCGCTGCGCCCATCGCACGCCGCATGGTCGCGACCCGCTCGGCGTCGGCAAATTTTTCCGCGGTCGTGGCGTTGATTCTGGTCGGGTTGATCGGCGCGGTATTCGCGATCCCGCTCTTCGGCGTCTGGGTGGTGATTCCCCTGGGTCTCGCGATGAACGGTCTGGGATTTTTCCTTTCGCACTACCTGAATCTCTGGGCCCGTCCCGGGGTGCGGGCCACGATCCTCAGCTTCCGAGGCGTGACGCTCAATCTCGCTTACGGCACGGCGGGCCTGCTGTTCGCAGGACTCACCGGTAGGTTGCGTGCGGCCGACCCTTCTCGAAACGCGAACGTGATCTTCGCGGACGCCCTTCACTGGTTGCCCGTCGCCTTCGGCACCCTCATTGCAGCAGTGGGCCTCTTCGCCATCGCATCCAGGCGCAAGTGCCGCCATGACGCGCGCCCAGCCCCTGCGTTTCGACCGCCTGGATGAATTGCGGCTGGCAACATCCCGGCGGTTGCTGACTAATTCCCCCTGTCTTCGTCAATGGACCGCTTTTTTCTCTTTCTGCTCGGCACGATGGCGGCTGCGCTCATCGCGTCGCTCAGCGTGTTTTTCATGCGGCGCGGGGCGGTCGAGCCGACTCCGGCAGTCCAGACTCCCGCCGTCAAGGCGGAGACGCCGGTCGCGAGCGTCCGCCGGCCGTGGTCCAGCCCGCCAGGCGCGGAGACGCCGATGGCCGTTCCGATGGCCATGCTAACGCCAATCCCTTGGACTATTCCGCCGAATCCTGGAACGACGGCAACCGTGACGTATCCGGGCTTCACGGTGGTCTATTCCGTCACGCTGGGCAACCCGCTCGCCGTCCAATATGCATTGGTCCAGGGCGCAAAGCCCCGGCGCTATCCGCCGCCGGCAAAGGTCCGGACGCCGGATGCGGCCCTCATCCCCGCCGCAAGTTTCGCGCGCGGGCCCATCGCCTTCCCGAAATCGATTACCCTCTACTTCGGCAAGGCGGCTGGCGGAAATACCGGACTCATGCCGAACGTGTGCGCATTTTATCCGGCGTGCCTCCGCGGACCGTGGACCCGGCTGGCGGAATTGGAACTGCGGTATGCGTCGGAATTCAAATGGATCGAAGTCGTGTCCGGCCCGATCTTCGCCAATCCTCCCGTGCAGACGGGCGGCATCGTCATCCCGTCCGCCTTCTACCGGGTCTATCGGCGCTCGTTCGGCGACTGCATCGCCTTCATCGTGCCGCAGACGGCAACGTCCACCGCGATGGAAGGCTATTTGACGAGCATCGCGTCCGTCGAGGCCGCCACCGGAATGGCAATCTTTGCCAACACGATTTCCGAACAGGACCGCGCGGAAACCGCGAAGGCGATCTGGTGAAACCGCGGAGCGCGCTTACGCCGCGAGGCTTCGCGCCCGCGCGAGCAGAGCGCTCTTTCCCCCAGTCCCACCACCGTGTCCTTCAAATTGCCTCCTGCGAAGAAAAGGATCGTCGGAACGGAGCGGACCTCGAATCGAGCTGCCAGACCGGGATTGTCATCCACGTTGACCTTGGCCACTCGAATTTGATCGGGATTTTCCCGGGCGATTTCGTCGAGCAAAGGCGCGAGCATGCGGCACGGGCCGCACCAGGGCGCCCAGAAATCCACAAGCACTGGAGCGGGCGATTGGATGACCGCGCGCTCGAAGCTCGTGTCGTCGATGTGGATGGGTTCCGTCGGGTTCGTGGGTCTTATCGCGCGGAATCCTCCCGGGCGATTGCCGGCGACTCCCGGGGCGTGATCGGCAGCTTCAAGAGTTGCGCGTGGCGCGTGATGGCAAGTTCCGACCGGCTGCCAATTTCCCGGCCCAGCAGGAGCTTGTGCAGGTCGGCAATGCTGGCAATCGGGCGGCCATTGTATCCGACGATGACGTCGCCAATCTCCAGGCCGGCAGCCTCAGCCGGGCTGCCCGCTTCGACGGATGCGACAAGGACGCCGGTTTCCACCGGAAGTTTGTGGAAAACGACCACGCGGCGGTGCAGGGACACGTCCTGCCCCCCGACGCCGATAAAGGCGCGGCGAATCCTGCCCTCCTTGATCAGCCACCCAGCCACGAACTTCGCCGTGTCGATGGCCGTCGCAAAACAGATGCCCTGGGCCGGACGAATGATCGCCGTATTGACGCCGATGACCCTGCCCCTGGAGTCCACCAGCGGGCCGCCGGAATTTCCCGGATTCAACGCCGCGTCGGTTTGGATCACGTCTTCGATCATCCGGCCAGACTGGCTGCGAAGGGACCTGCCCAGTGCGCTTACCACGCCGGCCGTTACGCTCGCTTGAAAACCAAACGGATTGCCGATGGCAATGGCAAGCTGGCCGACGCGAACGGCAGACGAGTCGCCCAACGCGGCATGCTGGAGATTTGGCGCGTCGATCCGGATGACCGCCAGGTCCGTGTCCGGGTCGTCACCGATCAATGCCGCCGGATAACTCCGGCCATCGAAGAGATTGGCCTCGATCTTCTTCGCGCCATGGACGACATGGCTGTTGGTGAGGATGAAGCCGTCGCGCGCGATGATGAATCCCGAGCCGCTGCCGGCGGTCTCCTCCGCGCGAACGCCGCCGGCGGCCGCCTGGCGAACCTCGATGTTCACCACGGACGGGCTGACTTTCCCGACCGCGCCGGTGACGGCTCGCGAGTAGCTGTCGAGAAACTCGTCGTCCGACGGAGCGAACGCTTGCGAATCGTGCAGGACTTCGGATCCGTCTGCCGGGCTGTCACCGGCCGGCTGGAAATCCCCCGCCCTGCGACCTTGTGCCACCTTGGGTATTTGCATCTTTCACCTTTCAATGGCGGCACCCTCGCTTTAACGTAGCATATCGTCAATTACCCACTTTTTAGTGCCATACATACTTTCTGGTTCCCATGCCTCGCATCCGCCCTTCCGTTCTGAATCCGGATTGCAGCTCCAGGGCGGTCCTCGACCGAATCGCGGACAAGTGGACGGCTCTGATCATCCGCGTCCTGTCCGGAGGAACGAAGCGTCACAACGAATTGCGGCGGTTGATCCCCGGCGTGTCCCAAAAGATGCTCACGCAGACATTGCGAAGCCTCGAGAACGACGGCCTGGTCAACCGCAGGTTGTATCCGGTCGTCCCTCCCAAGGTTGAATACTCCCTCACGCCATTGGGCAGGAGCCTCATCGAACCCCTGGATGCCATCTGCGTGTGGGCCGAAAAGCATTTCCCGGAACTTGAATCGGCGCGGGCACGGTCGAAGAAGGCGATCCCCGGTCGCTAAGCGGCTCCGGACGCCCGGCCGGGCCGCGGTGGCGATCCGAGCGCCATCCCGTGCCGGTGGCCACGCCGAGTTCATCGGGTCCGGCATTCTGTTTCCCGGGCTCTGGCAGGCCATTGATCCGCAATCGGCTGGGGACGCAGGCGGACTTCCCGCGTTCACGCGCTGTCGCTCGCAAGTTCCCCGCCCTTCCGTTTGTGGCTGGAGTCGTCCTACTTCGCTTCCTGCAATTCCGCCGCCGACGAAGCCTCTTCGATTGAAAGCAATCCCGTGCCGACGCCGGTATCGTGAGGGGATGCCGCCGGCAGCTTGTTCGTCAAAATGTCGTGAATATTTCGGAGAAAGAGGCTGGTGATCGACGCGGGCGAGTCGCTCCTATTGACCAGCATCCGGCTCTCACGGGAGTCCGCTTCGCGCACTACTTGATACGGCAGGATCCGGTCGCCAGCTCGCTCGAGGATCGGGCCGAAAAACAACGTGACCGCTCCATCCGTGTTCTTGTCGGCGATGGAGTAACACGCCGGCCATTTCTGGGAGTCGTGCTCAGTGATCGCGTAACCGGACGATGCAAGCTCCGCTTCCACAGCCCGTTTCACGGCCGAAAAGAACCTTCCGCCGCAGTCCGCGATTCCTGGATCGGATGCTTCGCTCTTCATCGCTCGTCGGGGGATCGGATAAAACGTCCGCAGCGGACGTATCGAGTCGCTCATTCTGTGCGTCGCAAAGCGGCTCTGGAATTCCAAATGAGCCGTCGCGAAGGACGCGAAGTTACTTCCAAGGTTCATCCGGGACGGGAGTGATTTGGATCAATCGAAGGGCATTCATCGCCAATCCACGGGAAGTACTGGCAGGTCCGGCTGCCGAAAGTGTCGTGTGCCAGAGCGGGAACCCGAATCACGACGAATTTGACGAAGGCTTTCCACCCAGCCGGCAATTTGAGACATTCCGCAAATACCGCGATCCGCCGTGAATCCGCTCCTCACAGAAGTCCGCCGCAATCCCCTGCTGTGGCTGCTGGCGTGCGTGCCCGTCGTGTTCGTGTGTCACGCGCTCGAATTCGCGTCGCATACGCTTTTGTTCGTCCTTTCGGTTCTCGCCATCGTCCCACTGGCGGCACTGTTGAGCCATGCGACGGAGTCCGTGGCCGCCAGGACCGGCGACGCGGTCGGCGGCCTGCTCAACGCCACGTTGGGGAACCTTACGGAACTGATCATCGCACTCGCCGCCCTGCGCGCGGGGGAATTCATGCTGGTGAAGGCGTCCATCGCCGGCGCGATTGTCACCAATACGCTGTTCGTTCTGGGAGCGTCGTTTTTGCTCGGCGGGCTGAAGCACCACACGCAGGAATACAATCCGGTCAACACGCGATTTCAGGCGGGACTGCTCTTCCTGGCCACCGTCGCGCTATTGGTCCCTTCGGTGGTCTCCCATGTGGACTCGGCGGTGAGAGTGGCATTCATTCAGAAACTGAGCGTGGGCCTGTCCGTATTGCTCATCGTGGCCTATGGGCTGGGAATGCTGTTCTCCTTGAAGACGCACCGCGAATGGTTCGCGGGCGCCGGAACCGCCGATGCCAGCGAGACGCCGTGGCCGATCGGTCTGGCGCTGGCCACGCTGGCCGGGGTCACATTGCTCGTCGCGCTCGTGAGCGAAATTTTTGTCGAGTCGGTGCAGCAGGCCGCGCTGTCGTTCGGGATGTCGCAGGCTTTTGTGGGCTTCATCGTCGTGGCGCTGGTGGGCGGCGCCGCGGAAATGGGCTCCGCGTTTTCCGCCGCGCGCAAGAACCGGCTGGACCTCAGCGTCGGCATCGCGCTGGGAAGCGCCGCGCAGATCGCGCTCTTCGTCGCACCGCTGCTCGCGCTCGCAAGCTACTTCATCGCTCCGTCGCCGATGGACCTTCAGTTCTGGCCCGGGGCGGTGGTCATGATCTTCATCGCCACTTTGGCCGCTTCGCTGGTGACCAGCAGCGGACGCTCCGCCTGGTTCGTCGGCGTGCTTCTGTTGATGGTCTATTCGATTTTTGCCATGACGCTTTATCTCCTTCCGCCTCGACCGTGACCGCGCTGGCCAATCCCGCTGGCACCAAGTGGCAATCCTGACGCCGCCATGAATCGAACTCGCATTCTCGATCCGATCGAACGCTTTTCGGAAATCGTCTTCGGACTCATCATGGTGCTCACCTTCACCGGTGCGCTGAGCGTTGCCGAGGCCGGGCGGGGCGATATCCGGATTATGCTGGTCGGCGCGATTGGTTGCAATCTGGCGTGGGGCATTATCGATGCGGCGTTTTATCTCATCAATTGTCTCGCCGAGCGCGGACGCAACGCGACCATTCTGCGCAGCGTGCAGGCCGCCGGCCCGGCGCACGCGCAGCGCATCATCGCCGAGGCCCTTTCCGAGCCGGTCGCCGCCGCGTTGCAGCCCGCGGACCTCGAACGCGTGCGCGACCATTTGAGCCGGCTTCCCGCGCCGGCCGCGAAGCCGCGCCTCACGGCGGAGAATTGGCTCGGTGCAGGCGGCGTATTCCTGCTCGTCTTTCTTTCCACCTTCCCGGTGGTCGTGCCGTTCCTCTTCATGCAGGACATCCGACTGGCGCTGCGCGTCTCGAATGGCCTCGCCATCGCGATGCTCTTCGGGGCGGGCTGCATGCTGGCCGGCTACGCCGGAATGCGCCGTATCCGCACCGGCCTCGCAATGGTCGGCATCGGCGCCGCGCTCGTCGCGATTGCCATCGCCCTCGGCGGTTAATTGTTTGCAGACGCCGGCCGATGCGCTCCAATCTCCTCGCAAGAGTCACGGCGCCCCCGTTTCAATGACACCCTCCAACCAAGCCCCTCCCGCATCCCCATGGACTTCCTAAGCTATTTCGCGCTCGGACTGATCTTTTTTGTCCTCCTCAGCCTGGCCTACGGAATGATCGCCATTCACGACATTCCCTACCACATCGCCAAAAAGCGCGACCATCCCCATCAGGATGCAATTCACGCGGGCGGCTGGGTCAGCCTATTCACCCTGCATGCGATCTGGCCGTTCCTGTGGATCTGGGCGATGGCCTATCATCCGGTGCACGGATATTCGGGACGACCCCGCAAGGAGTCTGACGAAACGAAACCCGGCGCGGAGACGAATGCAGCGGATCGCATGGCGACCCTCGAAGCGAGGATCGCCGAACTCGAAAAATCGGGGGGCGAGTCCCGTAAATAAGCCATGGAACTGCTCCTCCTGCTGACGTATGCCGGCATCGCGATCGCGATTTTCAAGATTTTCCGAATTCCCGCAAACGCGTTCACCCTTCTCACCGCCGTGCTCGGGGGGCTGGCCTTGATCGGCGCTCTCCTGCTCGGGATGAACTACAACCATCCATTCAGCAACCAGGGGCGCTTTTACTTCGTCACCACGCCGATCACTCCGACGGTCGCAGGGCGGGTCGTCGAGGTGCCCGTGCAGCCGAATGTGCCCGTCAAGGCCGGCGACGTTCTCTTCCGCATCGAACCCGAGCGATATGAGAACGCGGTGAAAGCCAAGGAGGCGGCGCTCGCGGACGCCCAGCAGGTCGCCGAGCAGCTCAAGGCCGCTTCATCGACCGCGAGCAACAATGCGAAAGCCGCTGTTTCCGCCCGCGACGCGGCGCTGGACGTGTATTCGCGGTCAAAGCAGCTCATCGCAGCCGGCGCCATTTCCCAAGCCCAATTCAAACAGACGGAGGAGCGTTATTTTGGAGCCCGCAGTCAGGCTGATGCCGCGCAAGCCGAGGCGCAGCGCGCTTTCCTCGAAGCCTCGTCGGCCATCGAGGGGGTCAATACGGATGTCGCCCGCATCAAGTCCGAACTTGACACGGCGAGGTTCGACCTCGAGCAGACCGTCGTCCGCGCGCCGACTGACGGCGTCGTCCTGCAGTTGTTTCTGCGGCCTGGCATGTATGCCGTGCCCCTTCCACTGCGGCCGGTTATGGTCTTCATGTCTGCCGAACCGCCGCGGTTCGTCGCCGCCTTTTTGCAAAACAGCTCTCAGCGGATCACGGAAGGCGCGGAGGCCGAGGTCATTCTGCCTGCCGTGCCCGGCCGTTTCTTCAAAGCCCGCGTGCTCAGCACCGGCGCCTACATTCCGCAGGGTCAGCTCCAGCCGTCGGGAACCCTCGTGGATCCCGAACAAATCCGCGGCGAGGGCCGGGTGATCGTCCAGCTCCACTTTGAAGACGACCTTTCAAAGTTTCAGATCGTTCCCGGCAGCATCGGCGACGTTGCCATCTACACGCATCATATGCACCACCTCGCCATCATGCGGAAAATTCTCCTTCGCATGAAATCATGGACGAATTTCATCTTTGGCGATGGCCATGCCGGAGGCTCCGGGGGCGGCAGTCACTGAGGCTGCACGTCCGTTGAGCGTCGCGAGCCTCGAACGCCCTCCGTTTCAGACTAGATAAAATGCGATGGGGACTCCGAGCAGAGCCAGGAGGACCGCGCAAATCGCGAACCCGGCAAACTGGATCACCCTCTCATCGACCCCGTGCTCGACCGCAGTCGCGACCGCCGCGTAGAGGATGGGAACGGCGAAGAGCCAGAGCACATGGCGCGCAAGAAACTGCGCGAAGAGGTCGATGGTCCCCGGTTGCATGCTTTTATGCTGAATTTTCACCAGCAAATGCAGAAGAGGACCTCCCAAGCCAACAATGAGAAGTTGAGTGAGTGCAAGAACGCGCGCCATCGGCAATGGGAGTCGGAACAACGCATATACCCTGAATCTTTTTAGGCAACCTTTCGCTCCCCGGCTGCGCTGCCGTCGGATGACTTGATCCGCAACTCCGGACCCAGGCCTTCAAGCATGCGCCGACTTCCTGGCAACGAAGGAATGGAGCGGGTGAGGAGACTCGAACTCGCGATATCAACCTTGGCAAGGTCGGCGTCTCCTTCCGTTGGTTGGCAATTACTTTGAAAGGCCTGCCATTGACGCTCCCAGAGCGGATTCAAGCTACCACGCTCGCAGGATGCGGCAAGCGGTGAGAAATCATTTTGCGGAAGATCTTTCCGCTCGCAGTCCGTGATTCAACGCCTATGGCCAGCAGCGAATCCGTTTGAGTCGCCACGGGTTCGACGCCTGCATCACGAGTCAAAATCGATCAAGGCATAGCTCGTGCTGCGGCCGCCGCCGATCTCCTGCCTGAGCACGCCGCGCGCGAGCAGTTCCTTGATGTCGCGCAGCGCCGTGTCCTGGGAGCATTTCGCGAGCTTCGCATATTTGGACGAAGTCAGCTTTCCTTCGAACCTTTCGAATATCCGGTTGATGACTTTGCGCTGCCGCTCATTGACGAGTTGCGGATCGATGGTCTCCCACATTCGCGCTTTTTTGAGTGAGGCTTGCAGCCCATCCTCGGCACGCCCGAGCGCGCGGCGAAGGCATTCGAGATACCAGGTCAGCCACGGCGTGATGTCCAATCCCGAGCCCTGCGCCGATTCGAGCTGGCGGTAGTATTCCGACCGCTCGGCCTCGATTTGAGCGGACATGCTGTAGAATCGCTCCGCGGTTCCATCCGCTTGTTCTCGGCCGAGAACCGGCTGAACTCGTTGCGCGAAAGTTTAAACGCAATAAGAGCTTCGATCTCGGCTTGGAGCGAGCCGGAAAGAGACAACTCAGGATTGTCGGCGATCTCCAGCGCGACGGTCGTGGTTGGCACTTCGCTGTTTCCGCGTAGCCCCGTATGGGATTGTCTCTCTGCAGCATTTGGAGCGGGTGACGAGACTCGAACTCGCGACATCAACCTTGGCAAGGTTGCACTCTACCAACTGAGTTACACCCGCGTTCGCGGAACTCGGAAGATAGTGGATACGCCTGCGCCGTCAATCGTTTCTTTGGCGGGCGCAATGCACCGCGACGAACTCCGTATCCGGCAAAATGAACTTCCGCACGGTCACCTCAACGCGCCGCGCCGGAAACTCCCGCAACACGGCGGCCGCAATCTCGTCCGCCAGTGTCTCGATGAGCCGGCGCGGGCGCTCCGCCGACAGCGCGGCGACGCGCTGCGCGACGGCAAAATAATCGACGGTCGCCTCGATGGAATCGGGCATTTGCGAAAACCCGCGCAATGGGCGCAGGCGCAGATCGACGAGGAGGCGCTGCGGTTCGGCGCGCTCCGCATCGGGCACGCCAATGCGCGCCTCGACCTTCAGGCCGCGGACTTCGATCCAGTCATCCGGCATCGCTTCCATTGGCGCTCGCGGCATTCTCGATCACGGTCATGCCGCCGAGCAGCTTCTGCAACGCGGCGAGGCCGGTGACAATCACGTCGGGACCGGCGGGCGCGAGTTTTTCGAGCGAGTCGAAACCCGTGAGCACCGCGATGCTGAGCACGCCGCCGTGGCGGGCGGTCTCGATGTCGTGCACCATGTCGCCGACGAACGCGGTCTCGCCCGGGTCGAGCGCGTGCGTCGCGAGGATTTCGCGAATCTTTCCGCGCTTGTCCATGACATCGACATAGGGATGCTCGAACGCATCGCGCACTCCGAGACGGCGGGCCTGCGCATCGAAGTGCGAGGCCTTGATGGTGCTCAGCAGGAAAATGCGCCGTCCCGAGCGCCCGCAGAACTCGATAAACTCGAGAGCGCCGGGCATCAGCCCGACGTCGTCGTGCAACCCCGCGAAGAACTTCTCGTAGAGCGGCTGCAGGCCCTCGAGCGTGGCCTCGGGCAACAGCTCGGCATAGAACTCGGAATACGGCAGCCGAAAGGATGCGCGAAATTCCTCCCGCGTGAGTTCGTTGCGTCCGTATTCGCGGAAGATCGCGTTCGTCGCGGTCAGCACGGGGCCGAGGTCGTCGGCGAGGGTTCCAGACCAATCGAGAAGAAGATTACGAATCACGGAAGGAATTGAATCACAGCGGGCCCGGAGAGCACGGCGAACCATGATCGCCGCATCGGCGGGCCTGTCTAGAGCCGAATGTCTTTCACAGCGTTGCGGCCGAAGCGGGCCTGCAGTTTGCGGAGGATCTCCGGCCGCCAGGTCCGGTCGAGTTCGTAGCGGACACTGGATTGCATTACCTCGACGTGAAGCACGCCGTTGACGAGGCGCGAGGGACGCGAGTGTTCCGCGAGAAACTCCCCGACAACCTCGCGCCACGCGGCGAGAATGTCGTTTTCATTGATTCGCTCGGTGAGTCCCAGGCGGGTGACCAGCGAGCGGATGGCTTCCGCGACGGCGACTACTGGACGGCCCTCGAGTTTTTCGGGCAGGCCGCGCCATTCCTCGATGGCAAGGCGGCGGAGCGATTTCGAGATCATGAAATCGCCTCCACGGCGGCGCGCCTACGCTGCGTCGTTGCCGATCGCCTCGACCGGGCAGCCTTCCATGGCCTCCCGGCAGAGCGCCTCCTCCTCGGGAGTCTCCGGCTGCTTGTAAACGTAGGAATGCCCCCCGTCGTCGTTGCGGGTGAAGTTCGCCGGCGCGGTCTCGCGGCAAAGATCGCAATCGATGCATTGATCGTCGCAGTAGAACTTGCCAGCTACGTTCTCGGGATATTTGTTTGCTACGTCTGCCATGTCTCTCCTTGAACTTGCGAAACTAGGAACCCGCTCCGGGATTGCAATTGTTTTTTTGGCGCGGACGCGGGAATTTCGTTTCACGCATGGATTCCATTCTGCCCACCGAGGGACGCCACGTCCTTCATCTCTTCCTCCGCATCGAATATTCCCAATGGGATCTCCTCTCGGCGAAAGAGCGTCTTTCCGCGAAAACCCGGCTCGCCGATCTTGTCAAGGACGTCCGCGCCGAGGCGGACACGCAGCTCCTCACGCTGAGCATGGTCACGCCGAAAGCCGACCTTGGCTTCATGCTCGTGTGCCCCGACCTGCACGCGCTGGACCGCATC
Organism: Terrimicrobiaceae bacterium; assembly: GCA_028713285.1. Taxonomy (GTDB): domain Bacteria; phylum Verrucomicrobiota; class Verrucomicrobiia; order Chthoniobacterales; family JAATET01; genus JAATET01. The sequence continues at coordinate 1,063 of JAQTOP010000038.1, read as the reverse complement.
GGCAAGCTCCTCGCGCTCTCGCTCGGGCCCGGAATGCTCACGCCGGAGTTCTCGTGGCTGTCGATGACCGAGCGCAGCGAATACACGACGAGCGAGGACGAATTCGCCGCCAGCCTCGTCGCGGAGGAGAAACTCGCCGCCGGGACGCCGGAGTTTGACGCGCGTCTCGCGGCCTTCCGCGAGCGCATGGCGAAATACGCGCAGGACCGCCTCGAACCCAATCTCGCGGACTGGCCGGTGTTTTGCTTTTATCCCATGTCGAAGCGCCGCGCGCCGGGGCAGAACTGGTATGCGCTCGACTTCGACGCCCGCAAGCAGCTCATGGCCGGCCACGCGCGCGTCGGCCGCACCTACGCGGGCCGCGTGCGCCAGCTCATCACCGGCTCGACGGGCCTGGACGACGGCGAGTGGGGCGTCACGCTTTTCGCGCACACGACGAGCGACATCAAGGCCATCGTGTATGAAATGCGCTTCGACGCGGTGAGCGCGCACTACGCGGACTTCGGCGAATTTTTCATCGGCATCCAGATGCCGCTTGACGCCCTGTTCGCACGGGTGAGCCTTTAATTGCGATGCATGCCGAAAAAACCGCCGCCCTCGAAGCGATCCTGCGCGTCCATGCGCCGCTGGTCGTCGCCTACTCGGGCGGCGTGGACAGCGCGTGCCTGCTTGCGATCGCGCACCGCACGCTCGGCGATGGCGCGCTGGGCGTGATCGCCGACAGCCCGAGCCTGCCCCGCCAGGCGCTGGCCGATGCGCTGGCCACGGCGCGCGGCTTCGGCGCGGAAGTCGAGGTCGTACAAACGACGGAACTCGACGACCCTCGCTACGCGGGAAATCCGCTCAACCGCTGCTATTTCTGCAAAGCCGAGCTTTTCCAGCGGCTCGACGCGCTCGCGCGGGAGCGGGGTTTCGCCGCCATCGCCTATGGCGAGAACGCCGACGACCCCGCGCACCTGCGACCCGGTTCGCAGGCCGCCGCGGAGTTCTCGGTCCTCGCGCCGCTCAAGCAGGCCGGCCTCGCGAAGGCGGATGTGCGCCGGCTCGCCCGCGAGCTGGGCCT